>DAHVOV010000167.1 GCA_027318645.1 Candidatus Aminicenantota bacterium | reverse complement strand
CGCCCAGCCCGTCTCCTGCCCGAACTGCGGGCCGCGCCTGCGGTTGCTCATGAAAGGGAAAATTCAGGACGGCGATCCCCTGGACCGGGCGCTGCGACTTTTGAAAAAGGGAAGGGTCGTGGCGGTCAAGGGCATCGGCGGCTATCACCTGGCCTGCCGGGCCGGCGACGCGAAGGCGCTGGAGCGGCTGCGACGCTTCAAGGGGCGCGAGCGCAAGCCCTTCGCCCTGATGGCCTTTCTGCCGACGATCGAGAGGCACTGCCTCGTGGCGGCGGCGGAGAAAAAGCTGCTGCAGAGCCCGCAGGCGCCCATCGTGCTGCTGCGGGCCAGGCCGGGCGACCGGCTGGCGCGCCTGTCGGCGCCGGGGCAGAACCGCATCGGCTTCATGCTCCCCTACTCGCCCCTGCACCGCCTGCTGGTCGAGGGCATGAACGAGCCGCTGGTCATGACCAGCGCCAACATCGCCGACGAGCCGATCCTCTTCGACGACGCGGCGCCCGGGCTGCCCGGGCTCTGCGACGCCGTCCTGGCGCACGACCGGCCGATCCTCTCCTTCGCCGACGACTCGGTCATGATGGTCTTCGCGAAGGAGCCCTGTTTCGTCCGCCGCAGCCGCGGCTTCGTGCCCCTGCCGATCGCCCTGCCGTTCACGGCGCCCGGGACGGTCCTGGCCCTGGGCCCCATGCTCAAGACCACGTTCGCCTTCGTCGACGGCAAGCGCGCCTTCGTCGGCCCGCACATCGGCGACACCGGGTCCAACCCGGCGCTGGCCGCCGAGAAGAGGGCCGCCCTCCACTTCATGAAGCTCTTCTCCCTCCGGCCGCAGGTCGTCGCCGTCGACCGGCACCCCGCCTATCCCAACCGCCTGCTGGCCGGGGCCTTCCCCGGGGCGAGGATCGTCGAGGTGCAGCACCACCAGGCGCACGTCGCCTCGGTGCTGGCCGAGAACGGGGAAAAGGGGCCGGTCGTGGGCATCGCCCTCGACGGCACCGGCTACGGCGACGACGGCGCCATCTGGGGCGGCGAGTTCTTCAGCGGCGGGCTGGCCGGCATGAAGCGGGCCGGGCACCTGCGTTCGCTGTTCCTTCCCGGCGGCGACGCGGCGGCGCGCGAGCCGTGGCGCACGGCGCTCTCCATGCTGGAGGCCATTGGCGACGACCGGCGGGCCGGGCGCCTCGCCGCCCGCTTCGGCCGCAAGGGCCGGCAGGTGCTGGAGGCGGTGCGCGAGCGCCGCGGCGGGGCCATGACCACGAGCGGCGGCCGGCTCTTCGACGGCGTCGCCGCCCTGCTGGGCCTCGGCGACGTCAATTCCTACGAGGGCGAGCTGCCGGCGCTGCTGCAGGCCGATGCCGAGCGCTCCAGGCCCCTGAGGAACGCCTACCCCTACGCGCTGGAAAGGGAGGGCGGCATGCTCGTGCTGGATATGCTATTCTCCGTGGAGGCGATGCTGGCCGACCGGCGCGGCCGGGCGGAAAAGGCCTATCGCTTCCACTGGACCCTGGCCAACGCCGTCCTCGACATGGCGCTCGCCCTGGACCGCGAGGCGAAGACGGGAAAGGCGGCCTTGAGC
>DAHVOV010000161.1 GCA_027318645.1 Candidatus Aminicenantota bacterium | reverse complement strand
CAGTTGACCGAATAGCGACATCTGGCGTAACATGGTTGCGACCTCCTCGTTGGGTTGATAAATTTTTTGGGCAAAAAACTTTTATCAATTACCCTTCAGGAGGTCAATTTTTTATAAGTTATTTTGGACAGATCTGGTGTTTGTGTTAGTGTTAGTAACCGCAAGTGAGCGAGCAATTGACTCGCCGGGATTATTTTACCGCGGGCATTGTCCCGTTCAGAGTTCGTCGTTGTTCAGGGACCTGGCCTTCCTAACACAAACACTAACACTAACACTGATCCGTTCTTGACAATTATAGCCAGTTCCGGCTACCATGGCTGAGCAGGGGGAAACGCGGCAGCGAATGCCCAATAAAGAAGATTCTGACCACCTGGTCGTCGTCGAAGCCGAGCGCTACCGCAAGGTAAAGAAAGCCCTTGAAGAGAGCAAGGCCGGCAAGAAAGAGCCGCCTGTGCTGGACGAGAAGGAGCGCACGCGCGAGCTGGTCGTCGTCGACGTCGGGCGCTACAAGAAGGTCAAGAAGGCCCTGGAGGCCAGCGAGCAGCGCTTCCGCCACCTCTTCGAGAACGTGCCCATCGGCATCTACCGCACCACCCCCGAGGGCCGCATCGTCGACGCCAATCCCGCCCTGGTCAAGATGCTGGGCTATGACAGCTTCGCCGAGCTGGCGAAGCGCAACCTGGAAGGCGACGCCTTCGAGCCGGGCTACCGGCGCGTCGATTTCTCCCGCCGGCTGCAGCGCGACGGCGAGATCAGGGGGCTGGAGGCGGGCTGGAAGCGCAAGGACGGCAGCCTGATCCAGGTCCGCGAGAACGCCAAGCTGGTGCTGGGCGACGACGGCCAGCTTTTCTTCGAGGGCACGGTCGAGGACATCACCCAGAGCAAGCTGGACGAGGAGGCGCGGCGGGTGCACACCCGCCAGCTGGAGATGCTGCACGACCTGATCAGCTCGGGCAACCTGGCCGACTCCATGCCCGAGCTGCTGGACAGCATCCTGGAGATCGTGGCCCGGCTGCTGGACTTCGACCAGGCGCAGATCTACTTCCTTGATCCCGCTGCCGGCCGGGTGTTCCCGGCGGCCAGCCGCGGCGTGCCGGCGAAGTTCCGCCTTGAGGACCGCCACCTGGTCGTGGGCGACAACCCCATCGGCATGGTGATCCGGCAGGGCGCGGCGGCATTCTTCGATCAGGGGGAGCTGAAACACCACGAGATCGCCAAAAAATGGGGATGGCACATGGCCGCCAGCGTGCCGCTGCTTTCCAAGGGGCGGGTGGTCGGCGTCTTGAACGTGGCCAGCAAGGGCCGTAACGCCTTCACCGATGAAGAAAAGAATACCCTGCTACTGATCGGCAAGGAGGCGGGGACGCTGATCTCCAAGCTGCGGACCGAGACGGCGCTGCGCGAGAGCGAGAAGTACTACCGCACGCTGGTTGAGACCTCGCCTGATTTCGTGTTCGTCCTGGGGCTCGACGGCACGATGACCATGGTGAACCGGCGCTTCCTGGAGGTCACCGGCTTCGCCAGCGACGAGATCGTCGGCCACAGCGTCCTGGAGTTCGTCGGCGAGATGGCTCCCGCCTTCCTCCGCGAGGGCATGGAGACGCTGGCGCGCTCCGGCGCGATCCTGCAGTACGAGCACCCGGTGCGCCGCAAGGACGGCGGCGCCTTCCCCATGGAGATGTCGCTGTCGGTGCTGACCGACGCCGACGGCGCTCCCTCGGGTATCATGGGCGTCGGCCGCGACATCAGCGAGCGCAAGCGCGCCGAGGAGGCCCAGCGCCTGCGCACCCAGCAGATCGAGATCCTCAACTGCATCATCTCCAAGGGCAACCTGGCCCAGTCGCTGCAGGAGCTGCTGGAGACCGTACTCGACTGCGTGGTCCAGCCGCTGGCCTTCGACATGGCCGCCATCTTCATGTTCGACGCCGAGTCCCGGAGCGGCAAGGCGGTGGCCAGCCGCGGCTTGCCGGAGAAGCACCGCTTCAACCCCGACTACCTCTCCATCGACCACGAGCCCTTCTCGCTGGTCCTGCGGGAGGGGAAGCCCTATTTCGTCGACGATACCCGGGTCAATCACCCCTATTACCTGAAGAAATGGGGCTGGAGCATGGGCTGCAGCGTGCCGCTGCTCTCCAAGGGGCGGGTGGTGGGGGCGCTGAACGTCGCCTCCTGCCGGCGCAGCGCCTTTACCGCCGAGGAGCGGGAGACGCTGGAGATGATCGGCAAGGAAGCAGGGACGCTGGTCTCCAAGCTGCAGACCGAGGCCGCCCTGCGCGAGAGCGAGAAGTATTACCGCACGCTGATCGACACCTCGCCGGACATCGTGGCCGTCATGGACCTGCAGGCGCGCCTGATCACCGTCAACCAGCAGTTCCTCAGGTCGGGCGGCTATTCCGATGACGAGGTGATCGGCACCTGCGTCTACGATTTCGTCGCCGGCTTCGACCGCGAGCTGCTGGCGCGGCGGACCGAGAAATTCATCGAGCGGCGGGCCGCCTCGGGATCGGACTACTTCTTCCGCCGCAAGAACGGCGGCACCATCCCCCTGGAGGTCGCAGCCGGGTTCCTGCTCGACGACGCCGGCGAGCCCTTCGGCATCATCGCCATCGGCCGCGATATCAGCGAGCGCAAGCGCGCCGAGGAGGCGCTGCGCGACAGCGAGCAGAAGTTCCGCTCCATCGCCGAGCAGACCAGCGACCTGATCGCCGTCACCGACGCCGTCGGGGGCATCACCTATGCCTCGCCCTCGGCGCGGACGATCTTCCAGTACGCGCCCGAGGAGATGTGCGGCCGCAACTTCATCGAGTTCCTCGATCCCCAGTCGGTGCCCAAGGCGCTGGCGGCATTCCGCAGCGACCAGAAGCCCGGCGGCCGCTCCATCGGCCTCGAGCTGGCCATGAAGCGCAAGGACGGCACCGTGTTCGCCGGCGAGCTGAACGGCTCCAGCTTCCACTACGGCGACCAGCACGGCTCGCTGGTGGTCATCCGCGACATCAGCCCGCGCCGCCAGGCCGAGGAGGAGCTGCGCTTCCTCAGCTCCATCACCGAGAACACCACCGATTCCATCATGGTCACCGACACCGACTTCCGCATCACCTACATCAACAAGGTGGGCGAGCAGTTCTACGGCTACACGCTGGCGGAGCTGAAGGACCAGACGCCCGGCCTGTTCAACGCCGAGCCGGAAGCGGAGCGCATCCAGCAGGAGGTCTACGACACGGTCGCGCGGGGCGACACATACCTGGGCGTGTCGCTGAACCGGCGCAAGGACGGCTCGACCTTCTACTGCGAGTACAAGGTGATGCCGCTGCGCGGCGCCGACGGGCGCATCCGCTCCTATTTCTCGGTGCAGCGCGACATCAGCGAGCGCATGCTCAGCGAAGAGGTGCTGCGCCAGAACGAGGAGATGTTCCGCCGCACCTTCGCCGCCATCCCCAACCCGGCCTACATCTGGGCGCGCCAGGAGGACGACCGCCTCACGCTCGACCGCTTCAACCTTGCCGCCGAGGCGATCACCCACGGCCGCATCCGCGAGTTCCAGGGCATCGAGGTCGACCGGCTCTACGCCGACCGCCCCGACTTCGCCCGCAAGATCCGCCTGA
>DAHVOV010000142.1 GCA_027318645.1 Candidatus Aminicenantota bacterium | reverse complement strand
ACTCCAAGACCCTGTTGTCGGGATCGGCGATGGCGTAGAACCTGTAGTAACCGCTGTAGATGTCGGCCGGGGTATGAAAGACGACGTGGACACGGACGTAATCGTCCTTTCTCCCCCTCCGGGGCTGGATCGACTGCACGGGCAGGTCCGCCAGGATCCGCGTTTCCGACTTCCTGGCCTCCGTGTCCTCGATCTCGGCGAGGACGCGCACTTTGAACATCCCGGTCTCGCATTGCCCCTGGTTCATGAGGATCACCGCGATGGTGAAGTTCTGGCTCGGCTTCGCCCCTTGCGTCGGCAGGAAGCTGTCCACGAACACTTTCTCCAGGAAGATGTCGGGCAGGGCGGGCGCGTTGCCGCAGTTGGTCGGGGCGGCCACCTCGGGCATGGGCCTCTTGGGCACGGTGAGCGGCGGCCTCTTGACGGTGGACTGTCCCGCCATCCCAGTGGCGAGCAGCATTCCGAGCGAGGCGGCGGCCAGGCAGATCCATCGCGCTCGTGGTTGTACGTTCATACTATTTCCTCCTCCCCTGGGGGTGACGCCGATTTGCAACGATTGTACCACCGGCGGTCGAAGAGATAAATGGCCGTCGGCCCGAGCAATTGTCGAAAGTCGCCCTGACCTCGGCTACGGCGGGATCAGCCGTCCGCTTGAAACTCGACCGCAGTGAGCGTTCATACGCGAGGCGGGTGTCGCGGTGATCGGAACGGTTCAACGAATAGTAAAGTCCACCGTGTTGACCATGGAGAGCCCGACGCCGGAGCCCGGGGCCAACGGGCGGTTGAAAACCAGATCCGCGAAAAAATATTCCATTTGCCATCGTATACCCGCCCTGCGTGGCATGTGCTTTGTGGCGACGGCATGCTGCAGCTCGGTCTGGCAATGACTGTAATGATAGCTTCCGCCATCGAGCAGCAGGCAGGACTTTTCCGTCGCGCCGGCGAAAGCCCAGCGGAATATCAGCTGCTGAGTTGTGTGCAGCACGATGGTGTCGTTCTGCTTGGGATAGATCGGCTTCAATGTGTTCGTGATCGTGCCGCGGCCTATGTATTCGTCAGCCCCGGCCATTGTGCGTGGGGATTCCCGTCGCCGGATCTTCAGCACGATGGCCGTGCCGATCGTGACCGGTCTGCTGCAGTCGCCAAAGTAAAGCCCCGGCTCACGCTCCGAAAACCGGTCGTTCCCCAGATGAACCACCGCGTTGGTTACAGGGACATCGTTGAGATAGATCGCGATCTGTCCGCCGATGGAACGCGGGGTGGCGTTGACGATGCCTGTGATCTTAAGTGGTGTCTCCTTCTCCGCCAGGAGTTTCCCACTGTTGGTCATCAAGGTCCATGACAGAAAAAGAAACGCCATGAACGTCGCTGCCAGCGGCAAATACGCTTTCTTCCCCATATTCTCCTCTTCGCCTCCCTGCTCTTCCGGCTACGCCAGGCAATTCAACCAATGAATATGACCTGACGAGAAATATCTCAATCATGGTGGGCGCCGGAAATGCTTTATTCTTACTTTTGCCTTTTTCCTTTTACCTTTTTGCTTTTTCCTTTACAATGCGGCCATGAAACGGAAAAAACTGCGCGTGGTGATCGCGGGATTCGGCAACGTCGGCCAGAAGATGGCCGCCATGCTGACCGAGGAGCGGGAGCAGTACCCCGGGCTTGCCGGCGTGGAGCTGGAGCCGGTGGCCATCGTCACCGGCCGCCACGGCGGGCTGGTTGACCCCAAGGGCATCGACCTGGGCCGGGCCCTGGCGCAGTACCGGGAGCAGGGCGGCTTCCCGGCCGCGCCCATGACCGCGCTGCAGGCGCTGGAGACCCTGGACTACGACGCCCTGGTGGAGATCTCGACCCTGGACATCGCCAACCGCGGCGGCCTGGCCATGGCCCACGTGCGCGCGGCGCTGGAGCGTGGCCGGCACGTCGCCACGGCCAACAAGGGGCCGGCGGCCTTCGCCTACGCCGAGCTCGCCGCGCTGGCGCGGAAGAACAAGGTCCACTTCCTGTTCGAGAGCGCGGTGATGGACGGCACGCCCATCTTCTGCCTGGGGCGCGCCCTCACAGGGCTGACCGTGACCGGCTTCTCCGGCATCTTCAACACCACCACCAACTTCGTCCTCTCGCGGCTGGAGGCGGGGGAGAGCATGGCCAGCGCGGTGAAGACCGCCCAGGAGCGGGGCTTCGCCGAGGCCGATCCGGCCAACGACCTGGAGGGCTGGGACTCGTCGGCCAAGGTCTCGGTGCTGGCCAACTTCTTCATGGACGCCGGCATCGACCCGCTGCGCGTCGATCGCCAGGGCATCACCGGCGTCACGCCGGAGGACGTGGCCCGGGCCAGGGCCGCGGGAAAGAGGATCAAGCTGGTCTGCCGCGCCTGGCGCGAGGGCGGCCGGGTGCGCGCCGAGGTGAAGCCGCGCGAGGTGGAGGCCGGCCATTATTTCAACGCGGTCAACGGCCGCGCCGCCGCATTGCGCCTGGAGTTCGACATGCTGGGGCCGCTGTGGATCCTGGAGGAGAACCCCGACCTGATGGACACCGCCAGCGGCGTCCTGCAGGACCTGCTGGTCATCGCCTCCGGGCGCTGAGGAGGAACGGATGAGATCGACGATCGTGAACAGAAGTTTTGCCCGGCTGGCGGCCGTCCTGCTGCTTTCGGCGCTGGCCTGGGCGCAGGTCCCCGGCGACGACAAGGTCCTGATCGGGGACTTCGCCTGGGAGCAGGCGCTGCTGAAGGAGCGGGCCGACAAGGACGCTGAATTCAAGACATCAACGACCTCGCCCATGGCCGGCCGCGAGCGGCTGACCATCGTGGGGACGGCCGCGCCCTTCCATGTCATCCGCGACGGCAGGGTCGCCGACCCCGCCGGCGCCGGGCCGGAGTTCGCCGTCATGCTCAAGGACGGGAAGTGGTACTGGAGCTCCGCGTCGGGCGTCGCCTGCCGCCGCGACGGGCAGCCCGTCGCCCAGGAGAGCGAGGCGCTGGCGCAGGGCGACCTGTTCACGGCCGGCCGGCTGACGCTGGGCGCCTATCCGGGGCCCGACACGCTGGCGCTGATCGTCTTCGACCCGGAGCGGCCGCAGGTCGTGCGCTTCGAGCACCTGCTCTATTACCCGCCCGCCCGGCGCTATGCCGTCCAGGCGAAGCTGGAGCGCTTCCCGGAGATGAAGCCGCTGAAGGTCACGACCACGCG
This sequence comes from Candidatus Aminicenantota bacterium, assembly GCA_027318645.1. GTDB lineage: Bacteria > Acidobacteriota > Aminicenantia > UBA2199 > UBA2199 > UBA2199. Next base: position 2,357 of record DAHVOV010000142.1, on the reverse strand, counting down.
CAAGCTGGAGAAGACCTTCTACCGCTACGGCAAGCTGCGCTTCCGCCTGGACGGGAAGGACCTGGAGCTGACGGCGCTGAAGACCAGCCTGGAGGGGCCCGACGCCAAGTACCTGTTCGTCCCGTTCAAGGACGACACGAACGGCAAGGAGACCTACGAGGTGGGGCGCTTCATCGACCTGGAGGATCCGGAGGGCAGCGAGGTCATGCTGGACTTCAACCGCTGCTACAACCCGCTGTGCAACTACTCGCCGGCCTACAACTGCCCGCTGCCGCCGCTGGAGAATTTCCTCGAGATCGAGATCCGCGCGGGGGAGAAGACATATCCGCATTGAATAACGGGGCTCAGTGACGAGTGACGAGTGACAAGTGACGAGGAAAAACGATAAAACGATCTATTGAGATCCGTGAAAGAAATCGGTGTACGGTTCACGGTGCACGGTTGACGGTAAAGCCATGATGTTGAACTAGACGTTCAAATGCTGCCACCGTCCACCGTATACCGTCTGCCGTTAACCGAGAATGCTGTTCCTTGTCACTCGTCACTTGTTACGTGTCACTGAGCTGGGCGCCGGCCCGTTGATCACCTGGCTCTGCTTCTTGAGCGGCTTGGCTCCCTGCACCAGGTCCCAGCCGGCGAGCCAGGTGACGATGTCGCGGTCGCCGTGCAGGATCACCGTGATGTCGTCGTAGTCGCCGCCGCCGACCGGCTCGGCCTCCAGGTGCAGTTGCACGCTCTCGTCCTCGGACTCGAGCTTGATCACCCAAGTCTGCGAGTCGTAGGCGGCGATCTCGGCCTTGTCCTCGTCGACCCAGGCGTTCATCGGCAGGTTGCCGATGTTGACGATGGTCACGTAGGCCTCGTATTCGATCTTCTGGCAGGAATTGAGCAGCAGCAGCGCCGCCAGCGCGGCCAGCCCGATCAGCATGCGTTTCTTCATAGCGTCCTCCGCGGGCGGAACGTTCCGCCATTCCTTGGAAAGCAAGGCCGCTGCCAAGCCTGGCCGGCGATTGTGTCCCGAAATCGGGACGCTTCGCCGCCGCGTTTCGCGTTCCCGGCCTCCGGGCGTATAATACCACCTTTCGGAGGAAATGAACAAGAAGCTGCGCATCGCCGCCGCAATCGCGGCCCTGTTGGTGCTGGCCCCCGCCCTGGCGCGGGGGGCGGACGAGATCAAGATCGACACCTGGCTGGTCCTGGGGCCGGCCGAGCCGCTCGTCGGCGGCGAGACGCTGGGCGCCGACGCCGCGTTGGACTATGATTACCTGCCGCTGGCGGAGCTCGAGCCCGGCGCCGGCGACGCCGTGGAGTGGGCACCCGGAAGGCGCCTCCAGTGGCAGCCCGGCGCGGCCCGCTTCCTCGGCACGCAGTCCCGGCGCGTCGTCTTTCTGGCCGCCTACGTGGAGGCCAGGCGCTGGCTGCAGGCCGACCTGAACCTCGACTCCGCCTTCCCGGTCCGGGTCTATCTCGACGGCGAGAAGGTGACGCGCACCGCCGCCGCCGGCAAGAGCGTCTCGCCGCTGGCCCTTTCGGCCGGCAAGCACCTCCTCCTGGTGAAGGGGGTCCTCCCAGCGGACAACGGCAAGGGGCAGCCGCTGCAGGCGGCCCTGGCGCCCAAGCCGGCCTTCAAGTCCGCGCCCCCCCTGGTCACCCTGGACCCCGGCCGGCGCACCACCATGGACGACGTGCTGTACGCGGTGAACATCGACCGCGTCTCCATCTCGCCCGACGGCCGCCGCGTCGCCGTCACGCTGAGCCGGCTGGAGCGCGGAGCCAAGACCTCGACGCGCTGGCTCGAGGTGCTGGACGCCGCCGGCGGCGAGCGCGTCTTCTCCTCGCTGGAGCTGGGGGGCGTCGCCGACTTCGCCTGGCTGGGAGGCTCGCGGCGCTTCGCCTTCACCCGCACGCAGGACGGCCAGACCCGCTTCTGCCAGTACGACATCGACGAGCGCTCGAGCCGCACGCTGTTGGCCGGGGTCAAGAACTTCTCCTCCTGGTGGTGGGCCGACGACGGCTCCTTCGCCGTCTATGCGACGGCCGAGGAGGCGGAGGAGGACAAGCCGTACCGCCAGGTGCGCGGGCTCGACGACCGCTGGCGCGTCCCCGAGCCGCGCCAGGCGCTGGTCCTGTTCCAGCCGTCCTCGGGAGCGCGGCAGCCGCTGTCCGGGTTTGAAGACAACTTCTCGCTGGTCCTCATCAGCCCCGACAACCGCTCGCTGCTGCCTGGCGCTGGGGATTGTGACGTTCGTCGGCGTGCTCGGTTTTTGGATCGGGCTGGGTGCGGTCGTATCCATCGTCAGCGGAGTGGGCGCCACCCATCAGCTCTTCCAATATCCGGCCTTTACGATCGCTGTGGG
>DAHVOV010000139.1 GCA_027318645.1 Candidatus Aminicenantota bacterium | reverse complement strand
CATGCCGACGAGAAAGGAATTCTGCAAGGGCTGCCTGGCCGCGATGCTCGCCGGCCTGGCGGCGCCGCTGCTGGCCGGGAAAGGGGAGGAAGACATGAAGCAAAAGGGAAAGAAGGAAGAAAAAAAGACCGTCGGCGCCTGCGGCATCGTCTGCAGCGACTGCCCGGCCTTTATCGCCACGAAGACGAACGACGATGCCCTGCGCGCCAGGACGGCGGCGGAGTGGTCGGCGATGTACCACGCCGACATCAAGCCGGCCGGCATCGACTGCGACGGCTGCCCGAGCGCCGGGCCGCGGCTGTTCGCCCACTGCCTGGAGTGCGGGATCCGCGCCTGCGCCCACGGCCGCAAGTTCGTCACCTGCGCCGAATGTTCGGATTACGCCTGCCAGAAGTTGCAGGAGTTCTTCGCCATGGTGCCGCAGGCGAAGCAGACGCTGGACCAGCTCAGAACGAAGTGACGAGTGACAAGTAACGAGTGACGAGGAACAGCACTATTCTGAGCCATCGTGATTCGTTATTCGTGATTCGACACAGCAAATGCCCGATCTATGCCGCTGCAATCAATGAAAAGCAATTAACTGGATGAGTTTTTTTGCGGTTCCTTGTCACTTGTCACTCGTCACTTGTCACTGAGTTCTTGGTTTTGTTGAGTTTCCTGAGCATGTCGCGGATGTCTTTCCAGCCGCGCACGGCGACGTAGACGGTGATGGAGGAGTACCAGGCCAGGCAGGCGGCGGCGAGCAGCTTCCAGAAAAGGGGGGCCATCGCTAATTCTCCTTCCGCGGCGCCGGCATCGCCAGCGAGCCGATGACCATGGCCGCCGCCGCCAGCAGGTAGGCGGCGATGCCCGAGTAATAGGGGCCGATGTTCGCCCGCACCCAGGCCGAGGTGGCGGGCACCTGCTCCAGCGCCAGGTAGAGCACGGGGACGACGGCGCCCACGGCGATGGCGGCGACGGCGCCGCGCGCGTTGGCCTGCTTCCAGTAGCAGCAGGCCACCAGCAGCACCGGCATGCTGGACAGGTAGATCGTGCCCGTCACGCCGCAGTAGGTCCACAGGTCGCCCTTCAGCGGGTACCACAGGCCGTAGAGGAGCAGGAAGGCGCCGATGCCGGCGACGATCATGCGGTTCCAGCGCAGCCCGCGCCGCTCCGTCCAGCCCTGGCGCCGGAACGGGGCCAGGATGTCGTTGTAGATGACGCTGGCCCAGGTCAGCATGTAGGAGGAATCGGTCGACATGTCGGCCGCCAGCATCGCCGCCACCAGCAGCCCCATCAGCCCGGCCGGCAGGAAGGTGCTGAGGAAGCGGGGCATGGCCTGCAGGCTGTTCGCGCCGGGGCCGAGCGCCGCCAGCGCGGCGATGCCCCAGATGCCGGGGATGAGGAAGCGGGCCACGAAGAAGAAGCTGGTGCGCGTGTAGACCTTCTGCCCGGTGCGCGCGTCCTTGGCCGCCAGCACGCGCTGGATGACCGCCATCCAGGTGAGGACGGCGGCCAGGTTGAGCAGGGCGTTGAACAGGACGTAGGGCCAGCCCATCTGCGGGTGGACGAAGGGGTTGAAGCCGCCGCTGCCGTAGGCGGCCCGCACCGTGCCAGCCAGCTTGTCCCAGCCCACCCGCAGCAGGATCAGCGCCGTCACCGCGATCATCCCGGCGCTCATGACGACGAACTGCAGGTAGTCGGTGACCAGCACCGACAGCATGCCGCCCAGGATGGTGTAGGCCGCCACCATCAGCAGCAGCACGGTCATGGCCAGCTCCAGGGTGTGGGCCTGCATCCAGGCGGCCAGGCCCGCGGCGCCGGGGGCAGCGGACAGGGAGAAGCCGGTCACCTGCACCAGGAACTCGCCGCCGGTGCGCAGGAAGACACCCATGTTGAGCAGGCCGCCCAGCACGATCACCACGCCGGCGGCGCGGCGCACGCGCGGCCCGAAGCGGCGCTCGAAGAGCTCGGGCAGGGTCAGCACCCCGCTCTGGCGCAGCGGCTTGATGCAGAAGCCGGTGAGGCCGACCGCCAGCATGGCCAGGGCGTAGAGGATGCCCGGGGTGGCGCCGGCGAAGCCGTAGCGGAAGCCGTTCTCGGCCGTGTACATGCAGGTGACGATGCCGAACTC
>DAHVOV010000131.1 GCA_027318645.1 Candidatus Aminicenantota bacterium | reverse complement strand
CGCCCAGCGCCGGCGCACTGTAAAATATCCGAAACAGGCACCGGTCCTTCCCGAGCGCTTCATCGGGCTGCCGGCTATTGCTGCGGCCAGATGCGCCGGGACATGCAGCGCCTGCATCCAGGCATGCCCGGTCCAAGCCGTGCAAAGATTTCAGGGGGCAATCGCCCTCGACCTGGGAAAATGCATCTTCTGCGGTGCCTGCGCACGCCTATGCCCGGAAAAAGCCATTGCCTTCACCGCCAATCACGCCATGGCCGTTCGCGCCAGAAGCGATCTGCTCCACAGCGGGACAGGCGATTTCCGCCATGCCCAGCCGCTCGAGCCCGAACGGCGGCGTTTGTTCCATAGATCGCTCCGCCTGCGCCAGGTCAGCGCCGGCGGCTGCAATGCCTGCGAGGCCGATGTCAATGTGCTGAATACCGTCGTGTTCGACCTGTCCCGCTTCGGCATCCAGTTCGTCGCCTCGCCGCGCCATGCCGACGGGCTATTGGTCACCGGCCCGGTGACCCGGAACATGGAACTGGCCCTGCGCAAGACGTATGACGCCACGCCCGAGCCGAAAATCGTGATCGCCGCCGGGGCCTGTGCCGTCTCCGGCGGCATGTTCGCCGGCCACCCGGAAGCCCACAGCGGCGTGGACGAGCTGCTTCCCGTCGACTTATACATCCCCGGCTGCCCGCCCCATCCCTATACGATCCTGGACGGATTGCTGCGCCTGCTCGGCCGCGGCGAGCGCGCCAAAATCGGTAAACAAAGGCAGTGACATTGATTTCTCGAATGACCAGGGGAAAGTCGATCTAAGTTCAAAAGCAATCAAAAAAAACGAATGCCTCCGCGGATCGGAGGCATTCGTTTCCCTTGCAATTATGGGAGAATTACTTTTGCGTGTCGGCCAATGATTTATTATTCAGCGTGAATGCGATGGCCACGCCGAGCGCCAGCAGAACGGCGCCGGTAACAAATGTATAGGTCGGGGCATCGGCCTGGTAATGATCCTTGATGTAAGCGGCCACCTGCGGCCCCACGATCCCGGCTGCCGACCACGCGGTCAACACCGTGCCATACACGACGGGCATCAGCTTGGCCGTGAAGACATCGCCGATGAATGAGGGCATGGTGCCGAATCCGCCGCCGTAGCAGAGGAGCACATAGCACACCATGATGCCGAAAAGCCAGGGATTTTTTACGACGACCAGCGCCAGGAAAACGATCAGCTGCGTTCCGAGTATCAGGCGGAAGGCCTGGATCCGGCCGATCTTGTCGGAGAGGCCGCCCCAGAAGAACCGTCCAATGCCGTTGAACAGGGAGCTGATGGCGACCAGCGTGGCGCCGGTGGCCGCCAGTGCGGCGGCATCCATTGTCGAGCCCGTCTTTTTCAAAAGGTCCTGCAGCATGGGAGACTGCAGCCCGATGAACATGATGCCGGCCGCGATATTCAGGAAGAAGATCAGCCACATCCTGAAGAATTTGCTGCAGGTCAGGCAGACCTTTGCCGTAAGCTTGTCTTCCCCGCCCTGGGCGGCGGCGCTCTTGGCTGGAGGAGTAAACCCGGCCGGCACATATCCGGCGGGAGGGTTCTTCATGAACAGGGCGGCGGAAAGGGCGATGACGAACAAGATGATCCCCGCGTACATGAAAACGTTCACCAGTTGTCCTTGAAGCAGGGCCCTTGTCGCTTCATCCACCAGTTTCCCGTCAACAAATGATTCTGCCGGAATTCCTTTCAGGATGCCGTTGAAGTTGGCCATGAGCCCCGGGGCGATCAACTTGGACATGATCAGCGCGCCGAGCCCGAATCCCATTACGACCATGCCGGTGATAAAACCTTTTTTATCCGGGAACCACTTGGCCGCCGTGGCCACCGGGGTCACGTAGCCGAGACCCAGCCCGATGCCGCCGATCACGCCGTAGCCGATGTAGAGAAGAATAACGCTCTGCATGGACATGGCCAAGGCTCCGATCAGCCAGCCGGAGCCCCACAGTATCGCTCCGGTAACGGCCAGCTTGGTCGGGCCGATCTTGGCGAGTTTCACCCCACCCCAGGCGGCGGCCAAACCCAGGAAACAGATCGACAGGCTGAATATCCACATAGTGGTAACGTTCGACCAGCCGAAAGAGGTCATGATCGGCTTCTGGAAGTAACTCCACGCGTACACCGTGCCCAGGGCCAATTGCAGGACAGTCCCCATGATGGCAATCAGCCAACGATTCCGGATTTTTTCCGCCATTTTTCCTCCTTTTTTTCGGACAAGCATGTGCGCCCCTCTCGCTGTTTCATTTGCCTCGACCGGCCTGGCCAGCCGGCGACCCGCCTGGACGGGGCTTTGCCGTCGTACTCGATGGTTCCTCCTCCATAGACAAAATGAAACGGCGTTGCCACTGGCCGAAAGCCAGGGGAAAAATGTACAATAAAAACCGGCGCCTTGTCAATACGGCCGTCTCGCGTCCCCGCTCCCGGCGCGTTTCGATCGCTGGCCGGCATCCTCGGCGATGAAGCGCCCCAGCTCGGCCGCCGTACGCCGCAGTTGTTCGAGCAGCGCCGGATCGAACACCTCGGTCCGCCCCTTGTTGGGATAGATCTCGTAGGCCTGGCGCCAGGGCTGCGGCGTGATGTTGGGCATGACCACGTTGGCGCCGCGGCACAGGGCATTGGCCCGGCCGGAGTCGCCGACCATGACCGCCAGGGCTGTGGTGGCCGGGATATGGGTGTCGCGGGTGACGATTCGCGCCAGCGCGACCACGCGGTAGGTCAAATTCTCGCTCCCCGGCGCGGCGTCTGCCAGCGGCGTCGCCGGGTGCGGGATGAAGGGCCCGCAGCCGATCATGTCGATGTCCAGGTCGCGGAACAGCAGGATGTCGTCGGCGATGCTCTCCAGGGTCTGCCCGGGCAGGCCGACCATGATGCCGCTGCCGGTCTGAAAGCCGATGCGCTTCAGCGCCCGCAGGCAGTCGATGCGCCGCTCGTGGCTCAGCCCCGGATCCAGGCTCTCGTAGAGCCCTCGGTCCGACGTCTCGTGCTTGAGCAGGTAGCGGTCGGCCCCGGCCGTGAAAAAGGCCCGGTATTCATCCTCGCTCTTCTCCCCCACCGCCAGGGTGACGGCCAGGCCGGTCTCCGCCTTGACCCGGCCCACCAGGTCGACGATCGCCTCGCGGTTGAAGAACGGGTCTTCGCCCGACTGCAGGACCACGGTGCGGAAGCCGAGCGCCGCCGCCCGCCGGCATTGGACGACGATCTCCCCAGGCGGCATGCGCAGGCGCTGCAGGTCGCGGTTGGAGCGGCGCAGGCCGCAATACAGGCAATCGTTGCGGCAGAAGCTGGAGAACTCGACGATGGCGCGCAGTTGGATGGCGTCGCCCACATGCTCGCGGCGCACGCGGTCGGCGAAGTCGAACAGCGCCTCGTCGCCGCCCGCCTCGGTGCCCGACAGGAAATGGACTAGGTCGCCGCGGTTCGGCTCGCGATGGAGTCGCAGCAGGCGCTCGCCGGCGTCCATCTACAGGTAAAGGTCCTTGGCGCCGGCCTCGATCCGCTCCAGGTTCTTGCGGGTCGTCTCGCGGACCGCCGCGTCCGGGATGTCGGTCATCATGCGTTCGATGAGCGCCTCGCCGGCGGCACGGGTCGGCGGTGAGGCGTAATGGGCCAGGTACTCCTTGAACGTCGTCATGGCATTGGGCAGGCAGTAGAGCTTGATCAGCCCCGGCTTGGCCAGGTCCATGAAATCGGCGCCGGTGCGGCCCAGGCGGTAGCAGCCGGTGCAGAAGGAGGGGATGTAGCCGTGGCCGACGATGTCCTGGATGACCTCCTCCAGGGTGCGGTGGTCGCCCAGGGAAAACTGCTCGCCGCTGTCGTTGCTGGAGTAGCCGCCGGGGTTGGTGCGCGAGCCGGCGCTGATCTGCGAGACGCCCAGCGAGAAGGCCTCGCGGCGCATGGCGGCATTCTCGCGGGTGGAGAGGATCATCCCCGTGTAGGGCACGGTCAGTCGCAACACGGCGATGATCTTGCGGAAGTCGGCGTCGGACACGGTGTGCGGCGGGTGCAGCGAGAGGTCGGAGCCGGTGGCCGGCTCGATGCGCGGCAGCGAGATCGTGTGGCAGCCGACGCCGAACGTCTCCTCCAGGTGGCGGATGTGCTGCAGCATGGCCAGGACCTCGAAGCGGTGGTCGTAGAGGCCGAAGAGGATGCCGACGCCGACGTCGTCGATGCCGCCCTGCATGGCGCGGTCCATGGCCGTCAGGTGGTAGAGGTAGTCGGCCTTGGGCCCGCTGGGGTGCATGCGGCGGAAGGTGTCGAAGTGGTAGGTCTCCTGGAACAGCTGGTAGGTCCCGACGCGGGCCTCCTTCAGCCGGCGGTAGGCGTCGACCGGCAGAGCGGCGATGTTGATGTTCACGCGGCGAATCTCGCCGTCGCCGCGCTTGACCGAGTAGATCGTCTCGATGGCCCTCAGCGAGTAATCCAGGGCGACCTCGCCCAGGCCCTCGCCCGACACCAGCAGCACGCGCTTGTGCCCCTGGTCGACCAGCCGCTCGGTCTCGCGGCGGATCTCCTCCTGGCTGAGGGTGCGGCGCGTGATCCGGTCGTTGCTCCTGCGGAAGGCGCAATACAGGCACTCGTTGCTGCAGAGGTTCGACACGTACAGGGGCGCGAAGAGCACCAGGCGCCTGCCGTAGATCTCGTTCTTGGCGAACAGTGCGGCGGCGAAGAGCTCTTTCAGGCTCTCCCCGTCCTCGAGCAGCAGCAATCGCGCCGCCTCGGCAAAGTCCAGCCCCTTGAGCTGCCGCGCCTTGGCCAGGATGTCGCCCGTCTCCCTGCGGTCGGGCGGCCTGGCGCCCTCCAGGCAAGAAAATATCTTGGCATGATCGATGAATCCGCTGTCCATTTCAGTTCGCTCCTTGTCCCCGGCTGGGCGGCCGGGCGGCATGCTCGTAACGGGCGTACAGCTCCGGGAAGGGCCGCAGCGCCCGCGGGAATACGTTTTTCAAGAACGATATCAACACCCCGTAGTTGGTCATCGGCACCCCAGCCTGGGCCGGCAACTCCTGGCGGCGCAGCATCTCGCGGCGGTTGAGGGTGCAGGCGCCGCAGTGCACGACCAGCTGGTAGGATGAGAGGTCCTCCGGGTAGGCGCTGCCGGGGACCGTTTCGATCCGGAGGCCGCCGCCAACGTACTCATTCAGCCAGTGCGGCAGCTTCACCCGGCCGATGTCATCCTGCAGCGGGTGATGGGAGCACGACTCGGCGATCAGCACGCGGTCCCCCGGCCGCAGCCGCGGCACGGCGAGGACGCCCTCCACCAGGGCGGGCAGGTCGCCCTTCTGCCGCGCCGAGAGGATGGAGAAGGAGGTCAGCGGGACCTCCTCGGGGACGGCGGCGGCCACCGGCGCGAAGGCCTGCGAGTCGGTCACCACCAGCGCCGGGCGGG
>DAHVOV010000125.1 GCA_027318645.1 Candidatus Aminicenantota bacterium | reverse complement strand
CGGTTGTCGCTTCCCGGCTTGAAGCCCAGGAACTGCTCGGGGGTCTGCAGGGCCCAGGCGCCGGCGGCCAGGGCGGCGATGAGGAGGATGAGGAACAGGGGTCTTTTCATGGCGCCTCCTAAGAGGTCGATTATAAACCCTTTAAAGGGAAAAGGTAAAAGGAAAAACAAAAACACCTGGCCCGGCGTACGACAGATGGCATGCGGAAGAATAATCACTTGCAGAGCATCGAGGTGCCACGTACCACGTACCACGTTCCACGACAGGAACGAAAGCCCGAGCACGCGCGAAGGGTGAAGCGTCTGCGGGATGCGGCCTGATTGGATTTCTTTTTAGGCTTCAGGCACAGGGTTCAAGGTTAAAAAATTCGTCCTGTTGCTCGCTACGAGCACGATCACGAAAACGAGCACTAAGAAATCGTTTGAGACTTAAATGCCGGAGAAGGGGATCGAACCCTTATGAGGGAAATCCTCGTCAGATTTTGAGTCTGATGCGTCTGCCAATTCCGCCACTCCGGCCCGAAATCAGGACTGCATTATAGGGAGCGGCGCCGGGATTGTCAACGCTCCAGCCACTCGGCGAACTAGCAATGAACGAACGTGTCCTGGTGATTAGTAATTAGTGATTAGTGATTGGAACAGCAAAAGCCGATCCATATTTGTTGACTCACGAATTTCCGATCATGGAAAATCGATTTATTGCGGTTCCTTGTCACTCGTCACTTGTTACTAGTCACTAAGGATCGTTTTTTTCTGCTGCCGTATGCCGTACGCCATCTTCCGTCCGCCCAATGTGGTTCTCTTCCCTTTTGCCTTTTTACTTTTACCTTTTGCCTTGAGAGTTCAGGGCATCCCCATCGCATTGTAAATTCTATAGTGTTTTTTTCTTACTTTTACCTTTTTCCTTTTACCTTTTACCTTGAAAAGGTCTATAATCGACCTTTTAGGAGGCGCCATGAAAAGACCCCTGTCCCTCATCCTCCTCATCGCCGCCCTGGCCGCCTGCGCCTGGGCCCTGCAGACCCCCGAGCAGTTCCTGGGCTTCAAGCCGGGAAGCGACAACCGGCTGGCCCGCTATGACCGCATCCGCGCCTATTTCGACCACCTGGCCGCGTCGTCGCCCCGCGTGCGCGTCGTCACCCTGGGCAAGACCACCCTGGGCAACGACCTGTTCATGGCGCTGATATCCGACGAGGCCAACCTGCGCGACCTCGACCGGCTGAAGGCCGCCACCCGCGCCCTCGCCCAGGGCGAGATCGACCCCGGCGAGGCCGAGCGCCTGGCCGAGGGCGGCAAGGCCGTGGTCGTGGTCACCTGCAACCTCCACGCCGACGAGATCGCCGCCTCGCAGATGGCCATGGAGCTGGGGCACCTGCTAGCCGCCGGCGGCGAGGAGACGGGCGACATCCTGCGCGACGTCGTCCTGGCGCTCTTTCCCTCGGTCAACCCCGACGGCCAGATCATGGAGGCCGACTGGAACGAGAAGATGCGCGGGACCGCCTACGAAGGGACCGAGGCGCCCTATATCTATCATTGGTACGCCGGCCACGACGACAACCGCGACTGGTTCAAGGGCAGCCTGAAGGAGACGCAGCTGATCCTGCGGGCGCTCTACCACGACCTCTACCCGCAGGTGGTCGTCGACGAGCACCAGATGGGGTCGACCGGCGACCGCCTGTTCGTCCCGCCCTACCAGGACCCGCCCACGCCGGGGCTGCACCCGCTGGTCTGGCGCAGCGTCAACCTCATCGGCTCGCGCATCGCCTATGACCTGGAGCGGCAGGGGCTACCGGGCGTGGCCTCGCGCGGCCACTTCACCGGCTGGTGGATCGGCTCGCTCGACGACACGGCCTGGTTCCACAACGTCCCCGGCATCCTGTTCGAGGCGGCGTCGGTGCGCCTGGCCTCCCCCATCTACGTCGAGCCCGAGGAGGTCGAGAGCGCCGAGAGCTTCCGCAACGAGGAGCGCATCTTCAGCCCCCATCCCTGGCAGGGCGGCTGGTGGCGCCTGGCCGACCTGGTGCGCTACGACCTGCAGGCCACCCTGTCGGTGCTGCGCACGGCGTCGCGCCAGAAGCGCGAACTGCTTCTCAACACCTGGCAGATCGCCCGCGAGAACATCGCCCGCGGCAGCGGCGAGGCGCCCTACGCCTACGTCATCCCGCGCACGCAGCACGACCCCACCGCCGCCGAGCGCCTGGTGCAGGTGCTGCGGCGCTCCGCCGTCCGCGTTTTCCGGCTGACCCACCCGGCGCGCGTGGGCGACATCCTGCTCGACAAGCGCTCGTACGTGGTTCCCCTGGCGCAGCCCTACCGCGCCTTCGTCAAGAACCTCTTCGAGGTCCAGCATTATCCCGACATCCGCAAGGACGCGCGCGCCGAGGCCGAGCTGCCCTATGACATGGCCGGCTGGACGCTGCCGCTGGCCATGGGCGTGCGCACCGTCGCCGTCAACGAGCCGCTGAAGGCCCTGCTGGAGCCGGTGGAGAGCGAGCCGCCGGCGGAGGACGTCTTCGCCGGGCTCGAGGAGTACATCATCCTGGACGCGCGCCACAACTCCTCCTACCGGGCCGCCTTCGAGCTGCTGGCCAAGGGCAAGACGGTCTTTCGCAACGCCGACTGCCCCGACTTCCCTGCCGGCTCCTTCGCCGTGCGCAAGAGCGAGTCGCTGGCGCTTCTGCGGGCCATCCACGCCGAGGCGCCGCTGGCGCCCGCGTCGCGCAAGGAGCTGCCGCTGCCGCGCTTCCGCCGCCTGCGCCCCTTCAAGGCCGGCCTGTACCAGAACTGGGGCCACAACATGACCGAGGGCTGGCTGCGCTACGTCTTCGACGAGTATCGCGTGCCCTACGAGACGGTGCGCCCCAAGGACGCCGCGGCCAAGGGCTTCGCCGGCCGCTTCGACATCCTCGTCTTCGCCGGCGCCGCGGAGAGCGAGATCGAGAGCGGCAAGCCGCCGAAGAAATGGGAAAAGTGGAGCACGCCGGCGCCGCCGGAATACTCGGGCGGCATCGGCGAGGCGGGGCAGAAGCGCCTGGAGGAGATGGTGAAGGCCGGCAGGACCCTGGTCTTCATGGCCGAATCCTGCGACTACGCCGTCAACAAGTTCAAGCTGCCGCTGACCAACATCATGGCCGAGAACGCCAAGGTGGTCTGCCCCGGCTCCTACCTGCGCGCCGAAGTGAAGGCCTCGCCCCTGACGGCCGGCATGGAGGAGAGCGCCGCCGTGTTCTTCGACTCCACGCCGACCTTCGAGACCATGCTGCCGCGCGGGGCCGACGAGAGCCGCTCCACGCCGCTCGTCTTCGGCGAGCGCGGGCTGCTGCTGTCGGGCTGGCTGGAGAACGAGGACCAGCTCGCCCGCCGCTCGCTGATGGTCGATTTCCGGCGCGGCCGCGGCCGCATCATCCTCATCGGCCCGGACATCGTCCACCGCACCCACAGCGAGGGGACGTACAAGCTCATGTTCAATTCGCTGCTCGCCGCGGCGGAAAAGGAGTAGGCTGGCGGCGCGCGGCATACGGCATACGGCATACGGCGTACGGCAGCAGAAAAGAAACGATCCTGGTGACTAGTGACAAGTGACGAGTGACAAGGAACCGCAATGAATCGATTTTCCATGAGCGGAATTTCGTGAATTAATAAATATGGATCGGCTTAATGCTGTTCCAATCACTGATCACTAATTACGAATCACTGGGACAAGTTCGTTCAGGCGCCAGCTCAGATCTGTCCAAAACAACTTTTTTTGAAGACATATGCAGCGGGTAGGACTGAAGCACCAATTTCCAAGCATCAAATTCCAAATAAGCTCCAAATTCCAATAACCAAATGACCCAAACCAAGAGCAAACGCAATCGCGGATGAAATTACGGCACAGGAAGCGCAATCGATCTTGGCAAGGCATGATTGCGGTTGCATGCTTTGGTTTAGGTCATTGGAACTTGGAAATTGGGATTTATTTGGGATTTGGTGCTTGGAGCTTGGAATTTTAGTCTTACGAGAGCCCAACCTACTTTGAAAACCCGAATTGCCTAGCCGCAAAACCCTTTACAGTACTGATTTTCTATCAAAAAAGCGATATGTTTTGGACAGCAATGGTGGGAAAGAAATTCTGAAAAGGCTTTTTCCACTCTCTCTTCCCTCATTCTTCCCTCTGGTTTCCCTTTGCCTTCCCTGTGCTGGAACATGGTGCTTGTTTTGAATTTGCTGCTTCAGTCCTACCCGATCACATGTTTGCCTACTCTCCTATTCCTGCTCCAGGACGTC
>DAHVOV010000119.1 GCA_027318645.1 Candidatus Aminicenantota bacterium | reverse complement strand
TTTCACTTTTAAAACAAGGGAGGAGACCATCATGAAAAAGGAAGAAAGAAGATTTTTCCCGGAAATCATTGCCTTGATCCTGCTGCTTTGCTTCCCGTTCCTCGGCTTGGGAGAAGCGGACGGCAAGATCATGTCCCCATCGCAGAAGGCGGTCCTGGATTCCCTGGGAGAAATCCGAACGCTGTCGGTCGGACCGCTTGGCCTCCCCCGGTATGTCTCCGGCCGCTTGGGATTCCTGCCGGACGGAAGCGAAGCAGGCGCCCGAGCCTACCTGCAGCGGATCCAGGGCTTGTGGCGCGGCACGGGCATGGAGGAGCTCCGGCTGCGGAAGGTGGAAGCCGGGCTGGCCTTCCAGCAGCACTGGCGGTTCCAGCAGTATATGAACGGGCTGCCGGTTTACGGCGCGCAGGTGATCCTGCACAGCAATCCCCTCACCATGGAAGTGCTGGCGGTGAACGGCGATTTCGTCCCCTGGGACGAGCACATCCCCAGCTCGCCGGCGCTGGATGCCGACAGCGCCCTGGCGCTGGCGCAAAGAAACCTGAACATTCAGGGTTGGACCAAGCTTTCAGGGGCCGATCTGGGTTATTGCCTGCAGTATGGGGAAGGAGTTCACCTGACCTGGGAAGCGGCCTGCGCCTGGAGCGAGGATGGGGTTCCCCACAAGGAGAGGATCTTCGTCGACGCCGTCACCGGCGAGGTCGTGGCGCGGTTTTCCCTGATCCGCAACGATTTCATTCCCGATCTCAACAAGTTCAAATGCCCGGATAAGGATGGCTGCGACCCGGAAGACGAGCTCACCTGCCTGTGGATAGAAACGCTTTATGCCGCCAATCCTCTCTATCCCGTCTGCTACCAGAATTTGGCCGCCACTTGGAATTTTTACCACGACGAATTCGGGCGCGATTCCTATGACGGCAACGGCGCGGCCGTGAAAGTGGTCGTGGAATACCCTCTGGGAGCGCAATGGGATGACTATTGCATAAGGATCTGCCTTGGGGCCGCTGACGCTCCGCAGTGGGGCGATCAGGTGCAAGCGCTCGACATCATGGCCCATGAGTTCACGCATGCCATCACCTACGTGGACCTGGCGTATGGGCCCGCGCAATGGGGCGGGATCTCCGAATCGCTCTCGGATATCTTCGCGGCCTGCGTCGAATTCCAGGTCGAGGGGCCCGGCCTCAACGTTTGGAAATGCGGCGAGGATGCATACACCCCGCAGATCGCGGGAGACGCGCTGCGTTACATGTACGACCCCACGCTGGACGGCAACTCATACGATTACTTCCCGGAGATCGCCAACCCCGGCAACACGCCCCAGCATTACATGGCCGGCGTTTCCAACCTGGCGTTCTACCTGCTCTGCCAGGGCGGCGTCCATCCGCGCGGCAAGACCAGTGTCACGGTTCCGGCGATCGGGATCGGACAGGCGCAACGGATCTTCTATGAGGCCATCTCGCAATTGCCCTGGTATGCCACGTTCGAAGACCTGCGCAATGCAACGGCCGACGCGGCACTGGGCCTCTATTCAGCGGATATCGCCTCCGCGGTCAATCTGGCTTGGGACGCGGTCGGCGTGCCCCCCTATGTCCCGCCCGGCACGGTCCCGGGTTCCCCGGTGCTGACCTCGCCGGCCAACAATGCCACCGTATGCACGCTGACCCCGACGCTCAAGTGGAGCGCGGTCACGGCGACCCCGGCCGTGGATTACTACCAGGTCCAGATCAACAACGGCTCGGGCACGAAGATTTACGCCTCGGGCAACCTGACCGCCACGAACTTTACGGTCCCCGCCGGCATCCTCGCTAAATCGGCCACGTACGCCTGGTACGTCAGGGCCCATAACTACCTCGGTTGGGGCGGCTGGAGCGGCAGGACGATCCAGACCGGCGCCATCACCGTGCCTCCCAGCCCCGTTCTTACCTCTCCCGCCAATGGCGCGACGGTGATGACCACGACGCCGACGTTGAAATGGGACGCCGTCGCCGCCTGCCCGGCGGTCGATTATTACCAGGTCCAGATCAACAACAGCTCGGGCACGAAGATATACGCCTCGGGCAACCTGACCGGCACCAGCTTCGCCGTGCCGGCGGGGAAGCTCCAGAACGGCGCCAGCTACGCCTGGTACGTGAGGGCGCATAACTCGGAAGGCTGGGGAGGCTGGAGCGGCAGGACGATCACGGTCTGCCCGCTGGCCTTGCCGGCGGCCCCAACGACGATCTATCCCTCAGGCGGCTCGACCATCTCCACGACCACCCCGACACTCAAGTGGAGCGCGGTCTCTTCCTGCCCGGCCGTCGACATTTACCAAGTCCAGCTCAACACGGCCGACGGCACGGACGGCTGGGTTTTCGAGGGCATCAGCGGGACGAGCTTCACCGTCCCCTCCTATCACCTTGAAATGGGCAAGACCTACGAATGGTTCGTGCAGGCCCACAACGCTCAGGGCTGGGGCCCCTGGAGCGCCAGGAGGACGTTCAGGGTGCAGATGCCGTGACGAATGCAGGGAGGCCGGCTGCGGGCTCCGGAGATCCCTGATCCGCGCCGGAGCGACGGCGGCTTGCCGCGAGGCGCGATGATGGGAAGGATCGAGAACGGGCCGGAAAGCCCTCTCACGCGCGAGCTGAACGAGAAGGTGGCGCGCTACGCCGCCGAAACGGAGCCGGTCCTGCTGCTGGGCCCGACCGGCGTGGGCAAGAACCGCGTCGGCGAGATGATCCACCGCGCCTCGAGACGCCGGGGCGATCTCGTCGTCGCCCACTGCCCCACCATCCCCGAGCCGCTCTTCGAGAGCGAGATCTTCGGCCACCGCAAGGGCGCCTTCACCGGCGCCGACCGCGACAAGAAGGGCCTGCTGGCCCAGGCCGAGCTGGGCACGCTGTTCATCGACGAGATCTCGGAGGTGCCGCTCTCCTTCCAGTCGAAGCTGCTGCGCTTCATCGAGGGCCGGGACTACAACGTGCTGGGCGAGAGCCGCGCGCGGCGGGCCGACGTGCGCGTCGTCGCCGCCTCCAACCGCGACCTGGCGGCCGAGATCCGCCGCGGCCGCTTCCGCGACGACCTCTACTTCCGGCTGAACGCCCTCTCCATCGTGCTGCCGCCGCTGAAGGAGCGCCGCGAGGACATCCCGCGCCTGGTCGACGAGCACCGCGGCTGCCTGCGCGGCAAGGAGATCGGGCCGCGGGCGCTGCAGGCGCTACTCGACTACGACTGGCCGGGCAACGTCCGCGAGCTGATCACCGTGCTGAAGCGCGTCGGCATCGATTTCCCCGGCCGCGTCATCGGCGCCGAGATCGCCGGCATCATCGCCGCCGCCGGCTTCGCCGCCGCCGAGCCCCGCCGGCCGCTGCGCGGGACGCTCCACGGCATCGACGTCTGGGGCGAGCTCGAGCGCGGCCGCAGCTTCTGGGAGGTCGTGTGGCGGCCGTTCATCTCCGAGCGCACATTCAGCCGCGACGAGGTGCGCGCCATCATCCTGGAGGCCTGGCGCCGCGCCGACGGCAACCTGCTGGAGACGATGGCCGCGCTGGGCATCGGCCGCAGCGACTACAAGAAGTTCGTCGCCTATCTTCATAAATACAAGCTCCATCCCGCACGCTAGGGCTTTTCGGCAAGGGCTGCCAGTCTTGAGGCTCGGCGTACGGCACACGGCGTACGGCGTACGGCAACAGCATGCAAGAAGAACCGGACTCTACGTGATTGTGTTGGTATTTGTGTTTGTGTTCGGAACAGCATAGGTCGATCTACTTCTGTTGCTCGGCACGCGTCAGATCGTTCGGCAAGACTCTTCCGTCCGCCACATCAGGGTCTTTTCTTACTTTTTCCTTTTACCTTTTGTCTTTTTCTTCCCGTCCGCCGTACGCCGTCCACCGTCCGCCGTCCGCCTAGCCAGGGCTTTTTCTTACTTTTACCTTTTTCCTTTTGCCTTTTGCCTTTCTCTTCCCGTCCACCGTAAACCGTATGCCGTATACCAAGCTCTGACATTCACAAATAGCCGCAATGACATCATTTGTCCCACCCCCCTGTTTATATTATGGACAGGAGGCTCACGATGCTGAAGCAAAAAGTGTTCTTTTTCGTGCCCAAGGCGGAGGACGGCGACATGGCCGGCAGCAACGACCTGCGGCAGATGGCGGCCGACTACGTCCGCCTGTACGGCGAGGGCTGCCTGCGGGACCCCGAGACCCCTTCCTTCGTCCGCCAGGCGCTCGGCAAGGGAGCGGAGCGCGAGCTGCTTCAGGCCGGATAACTGGAGCGAACAG
>DAHVOV010000092.1 GCA_027318645.1 Candidatus Aminicenantota bacterium | reverse complement strand
CAGGGCAAGGTGCCGGTCGACGTGGTCAAAAAGGTCCACCAGCAGGCGCTGCGCGAGGAGGTCGTGCAGAAGGCGGTCGTCCGCCTGGCCTTCGCCCGCATCGAGCGCGACCGCCTGGCCATCGCCGGCGAGCCCTGGGTGGAGAAGCTCGACGACCGCGGCGCCGACGGCTTCCAGGCCGACGTCGCCGTCGAGGTCCTGCCCGACTTCGAGCTGCCCGAGCTCGACAAGCTGCGCGTCGAGCTCCCCGCCGCCGGCCTGAAGGCCGAGCCCTTCGACGAGGCCGGCCAGCTCGAGCGCGTGCTCGAGGCCCACAAGCGCTCGCTGCCGGTGAGCGGCCGCGCCGCCGTCGCCGGCGACCTGGCGCAGCTGCAGGTCCAGTCCCGCGACGTCGCCAGCAAGCGCAAGTGGCCGCGCCAGGAGAGCTATTTCCTGCTGCAGGCCGACAGCGCCTCCGAGATCCCCGGCCTGTTCGAGGCGCTGCTGGGCAAGAGCGCCGGCGAGTCGCTGGCGCTGACGGTCCGCCACCCCGCCGACGCCGCCAAGAAGGCCTGGGCCGGCAAGGAAATCGAGCACCAGGTGGAGCTCAAGGCGCTCTTCGAGCTGAAGAAGCCCGAGCTGAACGAGGAGTTCCTGAAGTCGCTGGGCATGAAGAGCGCCGAGGAGCTCAGCGGCCGCCTGCGCCAGGACTACGAGCACCACCAGGAGCACCGCCGCGAGGAGGCCGTGCTGGAGGGAATCTACGGCAAGCTGCTCGAGGCCGTGTCCTTCCCGGTGCCGCGCTCGCTGCAGGAGCAGGAGGTGGCCCGCCGCCTGAGCCAGGCCCGGCAGGTGCCGGCCTTCCAGGACGACGGGGAGAAGGCCCGCTTCAAGGAGCTGCTCTTCGCCCAGGCGGAGAAGGCGGTGCGCCTGTCGCTGATCCTGGAGAAGGTCCGCGAGCGCTTCAACCTGGCGGTGGCGCCGGCCGACCTGGATAAGGAGTACGCCCACCTGGCGCAGCACCACCAGGTCCCCGAGCGGGAGATCCGCCAGTACTACGGCGACGAGAAGCGCGCCGCCGAGCTCAAGGAGCATCTGCTGCAGGCCCGCATCAACGACTTCCTGCGGGAAAAAATCAAGGTCAGCGAGGTGTGACATGCCGCTCATCCCCATGGTCATCGAGCAGTCGGGCAACGTCGAGCGCGCCTACGACATCTACTCCCGCCTGCTGAAGGACTCGATCATCTTCCTGGGCTCGCCCATCGACGACAACGTGGCCAACGTGACCATCGCCCAGCTGCTGTTCCTGGAGGCCGAGGACCCGGAGAAGGACGTCTCCATCTACATCAACTCGCCCGGCGGCATCATCAGCTCCGGGCTGGCCATCTACGACACCATGCGCTTCATCAAGAACGACGTGGTGACCATCTGCATCGGCCAGGCCGCCTCCATGGCCGCCATCCTGCTCGCCGGCGGCACCAAGGGCAAGCGCTTCGCCCTGCCCAACGCCAAGGTGATCATCCACCAGCCGCTGGGCGGGTTCGAGGGCCAGGCCACGGACATCCTCATCCAGGCCGAGGAGATGCGCAAGGTCAAGGAGAAGACCATCGAGATCCTCTCGCAGCACACCGGCCAGAAGCCCGAGAAGGTGGCCCAGGACATCGAGCGCGACTGCATCATGTCGCCGGAGGAGGCGCTGAAGTACGGCATCATCGACGCCGTGGTCGCCGAGCGCAAGAAGGAGAAGAAAGGGGGCAAATGAAGGAAGAGAAGGAAGCCCGCTGCAGCTTCTGCGGCATCCCCCAGTCGCGGGCGATCAAGCTGATCGCCGGCCCCGGGGTATACATCTGCGACGAGTGCACCAAGACCGCCTACAACCTGATCTTCAGCGCCGGCGAGGCGCCCAAGCCGGCCGCCGCCAGCGCCAAGAAGCTGAAGCTGCTCACCCCCGCCGAGATCAAGGCCCGGCTTGACGAGTACATCATCTCCCAGGACGGGGCCAAGAAGAAGCTGGCCGTGGCCGTCTACAACCACTACAAGCGCATCCAGCACGGCCAGAACCTGGCCAGCAAGGTCGACATCCGCAAGAGCAACGTGCTGCTGATCGGCCCCACCGGCACCGGCAAGACGCTGCTGGCCGAGACGCTGGCCAAGGTGCTGGACGTGCCCTTCGCCATGGCCGACGCCACCACCCTGACCGAGGCCGGCTACGTCGGCGAGGACGTGGAGAACATCCTGCTCAAGCTCTACCAGGCCGCCGGCGAGAACCGCGAGCTGGCCGAGAAGGGCATCGTCTACATCGACGAGCTGGACAAGATCTCGCGCAAGAGCGAGAACCCCTCCATCACCCGCGACGTCTCCGGCGAGGGCGTGCAGCAGGCGCTGCTGAAGATCGTCGAGGGCACGGTGGCCAACGTGCCGCCGCTGGGCGGGCGCAAGCACCCCTACCAGGAGTTCCTCAAGATCGACACCAAGAACATCCTGTTCATCGCCGGCGGCGCCTTCGTCGGCCTGGACAAGATCATCCAGCGCCGCCTGAAGAAGAACGTCATCGGCTTCTCCACCCCCAAGGAGCGCGACAAGGGCCGCGCCTACCGCGCCGACGTCTTCGAGCAGGTGCAGCCCGACGACCTGATCCGCTACGGCCTCATCCCCGAGCTCGTCGGCCGCTTCTCGGTCACCGGCGTGCTCAACGAGCTCGACCGCGAGCAGCTGTACCGCATCCTGCTGGAGCCCAAGGACGCCATCACCAAGCAGTTCAAGGCCCTGCTCAAGATGGACGGCGTCGACCTGGAGTTCTCCAAGGAGGCGCTGGAGATGATCACCGGCCAGGCCATCTCGCGCGGCGTCGGCGCCCGCGGCCTGCGCGCCATCTTCGAGGAGATCATGCTCGACCTGATGTTCGAGGTGCCCTCGCGCAAGGAGGCGGCCGGCAAGGTGCTCATCGACGGCCAGTTCCTCCGGGACCGCAAATGGATCGCCTGAACGACCGCGAGCTCATCCTGCCGCTGATCCCGCTGCGCGAGCTGGTAGCCTTCCCCACCGTCATCGTGCCCATCCTGGTCGGCCGCGACCGCTCGGTCAACGCCCTGAAGGCGGCCCTGGCCGAGTCCGGCGGCCACCTGTTCCTGGCGGCGCAGAAGAACCAGGTGACCGAGACGCCCCGCGCCGACGACATGTACGAGACGGGCACCATCGCCCGCATCGAGAAGTCGGCCGAGCAGGGCAACGGCAGCTTCCGCATCGTCATCCAGGGGCTGAAGCGCGGCCGCGTCCTGGAGTGGCTCGACGACGGCGAGTGCCAGCGCGTGCGCCTGGAGGTGCTGGCGGAGCGCGCCGAGCCCGGCCAGGACCTGGCGGAGCTGTCGCGCAACCTCATCGCCCTCTTCGAGGAGTACGTCAACCTCAAGCGCCTGCGCCTGCCCGGGCTGCTGGCCCGGCTCAAGCCCAGCCAGCTGTCCGACGCCTCCGACATCATCGCCTCCATCCTCAGCCTGCCGCTGAAGGCCAAGCAGTCGCTGCTGGAGGAGACCGACGCCTACGCCCGCGGCGTGCGCGTCTACAACATCCTCAAGAAGGACGTGCTGCAGCTGCGCAGCCAGCGCGAGCTGGAGCCCAAGCGCATGCGCGAGGAGGGGCCGGAGACCGACTACGAGGAGTACAAGAAGAAGATCGAGGCGGCGCAGCTGCCCGAGCACGTCAAGGCCCGCGCCGACGAGGAGCTGGAGCGGCTGGCGGCCATGCCCCCCTTCTCGGCCGAGGGCACCGTCTCGCGCTACTACCTGGACTGGCTGCTGGCCATCCCCTGGCGCAAGTTCCGCAAGGAGAACAAGGACATCCGCCGGGCGGCGCAGATCCTCGACGAGGACCACTACGGCCTGCGCAAGGTCAAGGAGCGCATCCTGGACTACCTGGCCGTGCGCCTGCTGGTCAAGAAGGCCCAGGGCGAGATCCTCTGCTTCGTGGGGCCGCCCGGGGTGGGCAAGAGCTCGCTCTCCAAGTCCATCGCCCGCGCCCTGGACCGCAAGTTCGTGCGCGTCTCGCTGGGCGGCGTCAAGGACGAGGCCGAGATCCGCGGCCACCGCCGCACCTACATCGGCTCCTACCCGGGCCAGATCGTCAAGGGGCTGAAGAAGGCGGGCAGCATGAACCCGGTGTTCCTGCTCGACGAGATCGACAAGCTGAACTCCGACTTCCGCGGCGACCCGGCCTCGGCGCTGCTGGAGGCGCTGGACCCGGAGCAGAACGCCGAGTTCGTCGACCACTACCTGGACCTGGAGCTGGACCTGTCGCAGGTCTTCTTCATCACCACCGCCAACTTCTCCGAGAACATCCCGCCGGCGCTGCTGGACCGCATGGAGGTCATCGAGCTGCCGGGCTACACCGAGCGCGAGAAGCTGGAGATCGCCAAGAGCTTCCTGCTGAAGAAGCAGGCCGAGAAGAACGGCTTCGCCGCCGACGCCGTGCGCATCGCCGATGACGTGCTGCTGCGCGTCATCAACGAGTACACGCGTGAGGCCGGCGTGCGCAACCTGGAGCGCGAGATCGCCGTCATCATGCGCAAGACCGCCCGCGGCATCGTCGAGTCGGGCCGCCGCGAGGGCGAGCCCGCCCCCCCCGAGGTGATCGACGGCGAGCGGCTGGAGAAGTTCCTGGGCGTGCCCAAGTTCATCGGCCAGAAGGCGCTGCAGGGCAGCGAGGTCGGCGTGGCCATCGGCCTGGCTTGGACCGCCGCCGGCGGCGACATCCTGGTGGTGGAGGCGCGCATGCTCAAGGGCAAGGGCGACCTGATCCTCACCGGCCGCCTGGGCGAGGTGATGAAGGAGTCCTCCTCGGCCGCCTTCAGCTACACCAAGCTCAAGCTCTTCGAGCTCGAGCTCGACACCGAGGAGCTGCGCCACTACGACATCCACCTGCACATCCCCGAGGGCGCGGTGCCCAAGGAGGGGCCGTCGGCCGGCGTCACCCTGGCCGTCTCGCTGCTGTCGCTGCTGACCGGCATCCCGGTGCGCCCCGACTACGCGATGACCGGCGAGATCACCCTGCGCGGCAAGATCCTGCCCGTGGGCGGCATCAAGGAGAAGGTCATCGCCGCCCACCGCTACGGCATCCGCAACATCCTCATCCCCTCGGAGAACGAGAAGGACTACCGCGAGGACATCCCCGAGGAGCTGAAGCGCGACATCCGCGTGCATCCCGTCGACACCATGGACGAGCTCCTGGAGATCGTGCTCGAGCACCCGATCAAGATCAAGAACATCCGCAGCAAGGTCATCCGCCCGCTGCAGGAAGCCAGCCTGCAGTAGGCGTTCGCGCGCGTTTTCACGACCATGAACATAAAACGAGCCGAGCTCGCCGGAACCTACTTCAACGCCAGCCAGCTGCCCGCCGACCCGCGCCCCAAGGTGCTGTTCCTCGGGCGCTCCAACGTGGGCAAGTCCTCGCTGATCAACGTCCTGCTGGGCCGGCGCCTGGCGCGCACCAGCGCCACCCCCGGCAAGACGCTGAGCGTCAACTACTTCGCCGTGGACGGCCGCCTGCTCTTCGCCGACCTGCCGGGCTACGGTTACGCCCGCGTCTCCAAGGACGAGGCGGCGCGCGTGCGCCGGCTGATCGCCGACTTCCTGCAGCGGGTGGAGAACGCGCGCCTGGCGCTGCTGCTCATCGACGCGCGGCGCGGCTTCCTGCCCCCCGACCTGGAGACGCTGGCGGCGCTGCTGGAAAAAAACCTCCCCGTCTTGACAATCCTCACCAAGAGTGATAAGATTTCCCTTTCGCAACAGCGAAAACTCATCGACCAATTCAAGAACAAGTTCGGCCTGCTCGCCATCCCCTTTTCGATCCGCTCCGCGGCGGGGAGAGACGAGGTCTGGCGGTGCATCCAAGAGGCCATCTAAGGAGATCGCATGTATTCATTGAAGGACCTGCAGGCCATGAAGGCGCTGGAGCTGAAGAAGCTCGTCAAGGAGATGCAGATCGACGACAAGGACGTCAGCGACAAGAACGCCCTGTTCTTCAAGGTGCTGGACGCCCAGGCCCGCGCCAGCGGCAAGCTGTTCGCGGAGGGGGTCATCGAGGTGCACAGCGAGGGCTACGGCTTCCTGCGCTTCCAGGAGTACGCCTACCTGACCAGCCCCGAGGACATCTACGTCTCGCCCTCGCAGGTGAACAAGTTCGACCTGCGCACCGGCGACACGGTGTCGGGCTCGGTGCGCCCGCCCAAGACCGGCGAGAAGTACTTCGCCCTGCTGAGCGTCGAGGCGGTCAACAACGAGGACCCGGAGTCGGTGACCGAGAAGCGCCGCAACGTGCGCTTCGAGAAGCTGACCCCCCTCTACCCCGACGAGAAGATCAACCTCGAGACCGACAGCAGCAACATGTCGGGCCGGGTGATGAACCTGCTCACCCCCATCGGCAAGGGCCAGCGCGGGCTGATCGTCGCCGCGCCGCGCACCGGCAAGACCATGATCCTGCAGAGCATCGCCAAGTCCATCGAGGTCAACCACCCGGAGGTCAACCTCATCGTCCTGCTCATCGACGAGCGGCCCGAGGAAGTCACCGACATGAGCCGCAACGTCAAGGGCGAGGTCATCGCCTCCACCTTCGACGAGATCCCGCTGCGCCACACCAAGGTGGCCGACATCGTGCTGGAGAAGGCCAAGCGCATGGTGGAGATGGGCAAGGACGTGGTCATCCTGCTCGACTCCATCACCCGCCTGGCGCGCGCCCACAACGCCATCACCCCGGCGTCGGGCAAGGTGCTCTCGGGCGGCATCGACGCCAACGCCCTGAACAAGCCCAAGAAGTTCTTCGGCGCCGCGCGCAACATCGAGGGCGGCGGCAGCCTGACCATCCTGGCCACCGCCATCATCGACTCCGGCAGCCGCATGGACGAGGTCATCTTCGAGGAGTTCAAGGGCACCGGCAACATGGAGATCAACCTCGACCGCCGGCTGGTCGACAAGCGCGTCTTCCCGGCCATCGACCTGTTCCGCTCCGGCACCCGCAAGGAGGAGCTGCTGGTCGAGCGCGAGGAGCTCAGCAAGATCTGGGTGCTGCGCAAGGTCCTCTCGCAGATGTCCGAGGTCGAGGCCATGGAGCTGCTGGTGGACAAGCTCTCCAAGACCAAGTCCAACGCCGAGTTCATCAACATGATGTCCAAGGGCATGTAATTGCCCGAACAAATTCGGCGTACGGCATACGGCGGACGGCGGACGGCAGTTGCACTGCCTTGAACTTGGCGTACGGCACACGGCGGACGGCAGACGGCAGTTGCACTGCCTTGAACTTGGCGTACGGCACACGGCGGACGGCAGACGGCAACAGCGCTGCCAAGAACTTGGCATACGGCCCACGGCGTACGGTAGACGGTAAAAGCAAAGGGGCGATTTCAGAGCATTGCCGTTGTCGAGTGATTAGTAATTAGTGATTAGTGATTTATAGCTGCATTCGATCGATCCGTGCCGATCAATCAGTAATTCAAAATTGGCAGCGGCTTATTTGTGTTTATTGCAGTTCCAATCACTAATAACTAATTTTTAATCACTTTTTCACTTTAGATCGTATTATTGCGGCTGCCGTTCGCCGAGTTGCGTCAGGCCAACGTCGTACATCCGCGCATAATTAAATTGTCCATTTTAATTGGGATATGGAAAATTGTGATATTAACAATATCCCTATTGTTTTAACATCTGTATCAAACTGATCACGTGTTATACTGATTCACATGAACGCCAATTGCTGTCTTGACGGGAATGGCGCCTGCACGAAAGATTACATCTATCTTGGCAGCAAATTGCTGGCCGACTACAGAACATCCACAAGTGGTTACTATTATTACACTGCAGACCAGATCAACTCGACTCGAACGGTGACAAACGGGTCAGGAAGCGTCGTTTATGCGGGAGTGGCCGACCCATTCGGCGGAATGCAAAAA
>DAHVOV010000090.1 GCA_027318645.1 Candidatus Aminicenantota bacterium | reverse complement strand
GACGCCCGTGGCCTCGCCCTGTCGCACGATGGCGCCGGTGTAGGCCGGTTTGCCCGCACCCGCATCCACCGGCAGCGATTCGCCGGTGAGCGCCGACTCATCGAGATCCTGGCCGCGCTCATGCCGCGCTTCGACCTAGAGCGCTTCGGCATCCTGCTGAAGGGCACGCCGCGCCACGCCGACGTCATCATCTGCACCGGCCCGATCACGCGGCAGAACCGCGACCGGGTGGTGCGCATCTACGAGCAGGTGCCCGACCCCAAGTTCGTGGTCGCCGTCGGCGCCTGCGCCATGTCCGGCTGCGTCTACCGCGGCTCCTACAACGCCAACCTGGGCGTCGACCAGGTGCTGCCGGTGAACGCCTACATCCCCGGCTGCCCGATCCGCCCCGACGCCCTGATCGACGGCGTGGTCAAGCTGCTCAACTCGCTGAAGTGAGGTCGCGATGAACCCCGAAACCATGCTGGAAACCATCCTTCGCGAGGCCCAGGACAAGATCCGCGAGGCCGCGCTCTCCGCCCCGCGGCGCATCGAGGTCAAGGCGCCGCGCGAGCGGCTCGTCGAGCTGCTGGCCTGGCTGAAGCAGGCCTTCGGCCTCGCCCACCTGGGCACCATCAGCGGCGTCGACCTGGGCGAGAGCTTCGAGGTGCTCTACCACCTGTCCAATGCCGACGGCACGGTGACCGTGCGCGTCCAGGCACCGCGCAGCGAGCCGCGCATCCCCAGCGTCTGCTCGGTCATCCCCGGCGCCATCCTCTACGAGCGCGAGCTGCAGGACATGTTCGGCCTGGTGGTGGAGAACATCCCCGACCCGCGGCCGCTGCTGCTGGCCGACGACTGGCCGGCCGGCGAGTACCCGCTGCGCAAGGACTGGACGTTCGAGCGCCCCGCCGAAGTCATCCCCGGAGGTAAATGATGGAATTCAAAGTCCAACTGGGGCCCCAGCACCCCGCCCTGCACGAGCCCATCAGCATCCGCATGACGCTGGACGGCGAGGTCATCCGCGACGCCGACCTGCGCCTGGGCTACAACCACCGCGGCATCGAGAAGCTGGCCGAAAGCCGCACCTTCATCCAGAACCTGTACCTCACCGAGCGCATCTGCGGCATCTGCTCCTTCTCGCACCAGACCTGCTATACCCAGGGGGTGGAGAAGCTCATGGAGCTGGTGCCCGCCAAGCGCGGCCTCTATATCCGCACCCTGGTCTGCGAGCTGGAGCGCGTGCACAGCCACCTGCTGTGGCTGGGCGTGGCCGGGCAGGAGGCGGGCTTCGAGTCCTTCTTCATGTACACCTGGCGCGACCGCGAGGTGGTGATGGACATCCTGGACTGGATCTCGGGCAACCGCGTCCATTACTCGATGAACACCTTCGGCGGCGTGCGCCGCGACATCGACGAGATGCAGCGCAAGAAGATCCTCGACACGCTCGGCCTGCTGAAGCAGCGCACCGACTACTACCTGAACCTCGCCGCCAGCGAACCCACCTTCGTGGGACGCCTCGCCGGCGTGGGCAAGCTCAGCCGCCAGCAGGCCATCGACCTGTGCGCCGTCGGCCCCACCCTGCGCGCCTCGGGCGTGCCCATGGACGTGCGCAAGGACGACCCCTACGCCGTCTACGCCGAGATCCCCTTCGAGGTGGCCACCGCCGACTCCTGCGACGTGCTGGGAAGGGCGGTGGTGCGCGTCAAGGAGCTGATCCAGTCCTACAACATGATCGAGTTCCTGCTGAAGAACCTGCCCGAGGGGCCCTTCAAGGTCAAGGCGCCGCGCAAGGTAAAGCCCAACGAGGTCTACTCGCGCTACGAGGCGCCCAGGGGGGAGAACGTCCACTACATCAAGAGCAACGGCTCGGACAAGCCCGAGCGCCTCAAGGTGCGAGCCCCGACGCTGGCCAACTATCCGGCGACCATCGCCATGCTCAAGAACGGCTTCATCGCCGACATCCCGCTGATCTTCGCCGCCATCGACCCCTGCATATGCTGCGCCGAGCGCCTGGTGCAGCTGGAGGACGCGCGCGGCGGCTCCAGCCGGGTCCTCAGCTTCAGCCAGTTGCGGGCCATGGCCAACGAGCGCGCCAAGAACACCGACTTCACGAAGAGGGAAATCGCATGGCCATTCTGAAACCCATCCTCTACATCCTGGTCTATCCGGGGCTGCTCTTCCTGCTGGTCTACTCCACGTTCGTGGAGTGGGTCGACCGCAAGCTCTACGCCCGCATGCAGAACCGCATCGGCCCGCTGCACACCGGCCGCGCCGGCATCCTGCAGCCGGTGGCCGACATCATCAAGCTCTTCGCCAAGGAGGACATCGTCCCCGAGCAGGCCGACAAGCGCATGTTCTCGGCCCTGCCGGTGTTCGCCGTGGCCATCGTCTGCACGGCGGCCCTCTACCTGCCGGTCTGGCACTACCAGGCGGCGCCCTCGCCCATCTCCTTCCCCGGCGACCTGATCGTGGTGGCCTATCTCCTGACGCTGCCGACGCTGATCTTCTTCCTGGCCGGCTGGCATTCGACCAACTTCTTCTCGGAGATCGGCGGCGTGCGCGTGCTGACCATGCTCTTCGGCTACGAGATCCCGCTGCTGCTGGCCCTGCTGTCGCCGGCCGTCCTGGCCGGCTCCTGGCGGCTGGCGGAGATCGCCGCCTTCTACCAGGGCCGCCCGCTGCTGATGCCGGCCAACCTGCTCGGCTTCCTCATCGCCGTCATCTGCCTGCAGGCCAAGCTGGAGCGGGTGCCCTTCGACATCCCCCACGCCGAGACCGAGATCGTCGGCGGCCAGTTCACCGAATACTCGGGCAAGAAGCTGGCCTTCTTCCGCCTGCTGGGCGACGTGGAGATGGTCGTGGGCGCCGGGCTGATCGCCGCCGTGTTCCTGGGCGGCTTCCCGGGCGGGCTGCTGCCCGGCCTGGCCTGGCTCGTCGTCAAGACCCTGTTTATCGTCTTCCTGCTGGCCGCCCTGCGCGCCGCCACCAGCCGCATCCGCATCGACCAGATGATCGCCTTCTCCTGGCGCTGGCTGGCGCCGCTGGCCGTGCTGCAGCTGTTCATCGTCATCATCATCAAGGGGAGTGCCTCATGAGCCTGCGAATCGCCCCGTTCCTGCCCGAGCTGCTGCGCAGCCTGTTCAATAAACCGGTGACGGTCAAGTACCCCTTCGAGAAGGAGGCCGTGCCCAAGGACTTCCGCGGCACCGTGGTCTTCGACCCAGCCAAGTGCATCGGCTGCAACATCTGCGTCAACGACTGCCCGGCCGAGGCCATCGAGATCATCCGCGTCTCCGAGACCGAGAAGAAGTTCAAGATGCTCCTGCACAACGACCGCTGCATCCATTGCGCGCAGTGCGTCGACTCCTGCCCCACCAAGACCTACCGCATGGACGGCGAGTTCGAGATCGCGGTCCTCGACCGCCATCAGCTGAAGATCGAGTACAAGTAGGACCGGCCATCGCCGCCCGCCGCCCCAGCCGCCCCCGAGGAATGCCCGCGCGGGCATTCCCCTGGGCGGCCGATTTCCCCACCCGCCTGGGCGCGGCGCTGCGCGGCGCCCGGCGCGTCTTCGTCCTGGGCATCGGCATGGACTGGAAGAGCGACGACCGCCTGGGCAACGTCCTGGCCCGCGCGCTGGGACGGCGGCTGCCCGCGGCGGCCCGCGCCCGCGCGCGCGTCGTCGCCGGCGGCGAGGCGCCCGAGAACTTCACCGGCGCGGCGCGCGATTTCGCCCCCAGCCACGTGCTGCTGCTCGACGCCGTCGACCACGCCCTGGCGCCGGGGACCGTCTTCCTGGCGGCGGAGGAGGACATCGCCGCGGGCGACATGACCAGCCATCACCTGCCGCTGAAGCTGCTGATGCGCTTCCTGGCCGGCTCGCTCCCCTGCCGCGTCGTCCTGGTCGGCGTGCAGCCCAAGTCGCTCATGCCGGGAACGCGCCTCTCGGCGCCGGTGCGGCGGACCATCGCCCCATTGGCCAGGTTGTTGGCCGCTGAGATCGCCAAGGTGTTGGACTCGACGAAATAGCGGCAGCGATTCGTAATTCGTAATTCGTGATCCGGAACCGCAAGGCAACGTACTAGCCGAAGTGATTAGTAATTGGTGATTAGTAATTGGAACAGCAAAGGACGATCTATTGCGGTTACGTGTCACGCGTCAACCCCTTCGTCGGGGGCCTTCAGGGGCGTAACGCGTCACGATGGCTCTTTCTTAGCTGTTGCGCTTTGCCTTTTCTTCCAACG
>DAHVOV010000023.1 GCA_027318645.1 Candidatus Aminicenantota bacterium | reverse complement strand
CGTTGGTGAAATCGGTCGAGTCCCAGCCGTCGGAGAACCTGTGCGTGCCGAAGTTGCGGTACAGGCGCAGGCTCCACTCTTCCCGGTCTCCCGAACCGTTCAGGGACAGGTCCACGGCGCCGCGGCGGTAATCGTTCCACGAGTCGGTAAGCGGCTGCTCCACCGTGCCCGGCTCGTGCTTGTCACCGCTGAAATATTTCCCCTGCAGGGTGAGATCAACGGCCGGCGCCAGTTCCCAGTCGAGGCGCGCCGTCAGCGCGTCCCCCTTGTAATCGGAGTTCTCCACGTGGCCGTCGCTCCGGCGCCGGTCATACGTGACCATGTAGCGCAGCCGGCCGTTCCGGCCGCCCTGCTGCAGGTTGAGCTGGCTGGTGTCGAAGCTCCCGTAGGAGAGCTGTAGCTGGGTTTCCGATCTCCTCTCCGGCCGGCGGGTGATGATGTTCACCGCGCCGCCCATGGCCTCGCCGCCGTAGAGCACCGAGGCCGGCCCCTTGATTACCTCGATGCGCTCGACGTTGTCCAGGGGAAAGGCGTGGGTCACGGCGCAACCGTAGAGACCCATCTTCTCGGGCCGGCCGTTGACCAGCACGGCGATGCGCCGGCCGTTCTGGCCCAGGCCGCGGATGTCGAGGTCGGCGCGGCCGAAGTCGCCGCTGCGCTGCACGAACAGCCCCGGCAGGCCGCCCAGCGCCGCCAGGGCGTTGGCGGCGGCGGTGAACTTCAACTCCGGCCGGGCCAGCAGCAACAGCGAGTCGCTGCAGTTCTTCAGTTCCTTGGGAGACATCGTGGCCGTCACCACCACCTGCTCGTGAAACATGGGCTCCTGGGTCTTATGCTTCTTTGCCGGACGGGTGGCAGCTTCCTCGGCGAGCTGCGGCAAGGCGGCCAGTGAAGCGGCGGCGAACAGGATGAGGAAAAGGGCGGCGCGGTTTTTCATGCAACCTCCTGCCGTGTTACGGAAAAAATAAACGTAACACATCGGCGGCGGCCTGTCAACCGGCGGCGGGGACGCCCGCCCCTGCGCTCCTGCTGGCGCCGCCCGAGGGGGCGCCAACATGTGCGGCCTCATGGCATGACGGCGCGGGTCGCGATGCGAAACGGTGCCGGGCTGCCCCCTCGCCTTCCTGAGGGCGATCGCAGCTTAAGGTGAATCGCTTCCTCAGTCCAGGTGCTTTCCCGTGGTGGTGGTGATCAGCTTGCCGTGCTTGACGCCTTTGGCGCTGAGCAGCAGGCCGGCCACCTCCTGGATCTCGCGCGCCGGCCCCTTGAGGATGACCACCTCCAGGCAGTTGTGCTCGTCCATGTGGATGTGGGTGGAGGACAGGATGATCCCCAGGTGGTGGTGCTGGATGTCGGTCAGCTTCTTCGAGAGCTCACGAACCTCGTGGCTGTAGACCAGGCTGAGAACGCCCATGGCCGGCCCCTTTTCGTGCTTCCACTCCCCGGCGACCAGCCGCTCGCGGATCAGGTCGCGGATGGCCTCGGAGCGGCTCTTGTAACCCAGCCGCTCGATGAACGGGTCGAACCGCGCCAGCAGCCCCTCTTCCAGTGAAACCCCGAATCGCACCAGCTTGCCCATGAGCGCCTTCCTTGGAACTTTGGAAATGGAATATATGATTTTATATTAGGAAGACTAAAATTCCAAATCCCAAGCACCAAATCCCAAACAGATTCCAATTTCCAAATTCCAATTTCCAAAACGAAATGCCCTTGCAGGGAATTCTCCTTGTTTGGGTCATTGGGTGATTGGAATTTGGGATTTGTTTGAAATTTGGATTTTGGTGCTTGGAATTTTTCCTCTTACCCGTCACGCGTTACGCGTCACGCGTCACGAAGGATCGTCGCCTAACATTCCTTGGACAGCGGCGACGATCGCCGCCTGGTCGATCCTCATCAGCGCCAGCAGCTCGCCGCTGGTTCCCGACCTGGGGATCTCGCGGACGTGCAGGCTGGTCACCTTGCCGACGACCCTGGCGACGAGGCCGGCGATCGCGCCGCCGTAATGGTCCTCGACCACCACCACCCGGCCGCCGCACTCGCCGGCGTGGCGGGCCAGCTCCGCCTCGGGCAGCGGCTGCAGCGAGTAGAGGTCGACCACCCGCACGGCGACGCCGCGGCCGCGCAGAAGGTCATGGGCCTTGAGCGCCTCGTGGACGGTGATGCCGCAGCCGGCCAGCAGCGCCCGGTCGGCGGCGGAGCTCCGCAGCACCTTCATCCCGCCGGCCGGGAACTCCTCGCCGTTATCGTAGAGCACCGGGGTCTTGTCGCGGGTGGTGCGCAGGTAGGAGATGCCGGAGTGGCGCGCCATCTCGCGGACAAGCTTGACGGTGGCGACGGCGTCGCAGGGATAGAGGACCATGGCCTCGGGCATGGCCAGGAACAGGGCCAGGTCCTCGAGGCCCATCTGCGAGGGGCCGTCGGCGCCGATGCTGACGCCGGCGTGCGAGCCCACGAACTTGATGTTCGCCCCCGAGTATTGGGCCATGCGGATGTGGTCGTGGGCGCGGGTGAGGAAGGCGGCGAAGGTGGCCACCCAGGGGGCGAAGCCCATGGCCGAAAAACCCATGGCCATGCCCGCCATGCCCTGCTCGGCGATGAAGGCCTCGATCGCGCGGCCGGGGAAGGCGCGGAAGAACTCCTCGGCCATGGTCGAGTTCTTGAAGTCGCCGTCGATGGCCACGACCCGCTCGTCCGCCCGGCCCAGGGCGAGCAGCGCCTTGCCGTAGGCGGCGCGGGTGGCGACCATCTCTCCCGGCGCATATTCGTCAACGGAAAAGTCGCGGAAGGTGAACGAGGTCCGCGAAGGGGAGTAGGCCGACGGCAGCTCGATGTCGGCCGGGCCGATCTCGGCCAGCGCCTTCTCGAGCTCGGCGGCGGACAGCGGCCTGCCGTGCCAGCCCTCGCGGTCCTCCAGGAAGGAGACGCCGCGGCCCTTGAACGTGCGGGCGATGACGGCCAGCGGCCCGGCACCGGGGCGCGGGCCGGCCAGGGCCGCGAGCAGCGCCTCGACATCGTGGCCGTCGACGACGGCCGTCTCCCAGCCGAAGGCCTGGAACTTGCGCTCGTAAGCGGCCAGGTCGTGGCCGTGGCGGGTCGGTCCCGACTGCCCCAGGCGGTTGGCGTCGACGATGACCACCAGGTTGTCCAGCCGGCTGCCGGCGGCGCAGTCGGCGGACTCCCAGACGCTCCCCTCGGCCGTCTCGCCGTCGCCCTGCAGCACGAAGACCCGCCCCGGCGCGCCGTCCAGCTTCTTGGCCAGGGCCATGCCGCAGCCGGCGGCGTCAGCGGCGCGGCCGCCGACAGGACGGCCGGCTGCGGGGCGGACAGGGGAG
>DAHVOV010000021.1 GCA_027318645.1 Candidatus Aminicenantota bacterium | reverse complement strand
CGTCGACCTCGTCGTCCCGTCGCAGGTCTCGCCGGCGTTCCTCTCTCGCCTCCCGGCGGCGATCGGCATCCCCAGGGAGAAGGTCGCGGACTACACCGCGACGCTTCCCGACACGCTGACGACCTCCGTCGTCCTCGCGCTCGACCGCTCCCGCACGGAGGGGGCTCTCGGTCCGGGAAAGCGGGCGCTCCTCCTCGCTGCGGACCGGCGTCACCGCCGCCGGCGGGCGCCGAACGCTCCCCCGCCGCCTCATGCGTCGGGAAAGAGCTCCCGCAGCGCCTGCAGCGACTCGGGGAAGAGGCCGGAGACGGGGACGTACTCCCAGCGCGCCGAGGTGACCAGCCAGTGCCCGCGGCGGCGCAGTTCGCAGGATACCCGATAATTCTCGCCGGGGAAGCCGACCGCCTGGCGCAGCGCCGAGGACAGGCCGCTGTAGAGGGCGACGTCGACCTCGGCGGCCGCGCTTCCTTCCTCCCCCCGCGTGACCCGCGTCGAGAGCAGCTTGGCCTTGATGCCGCGGAAGCGGCGGAAATACTCCTCGGCCATGCGGCGGGTGGCCTCGCGGTCGCGCGACTCGAAGTCGGCGTAATCGGCGGCCAAGTGCTCGACCAGGCCGTCCGCGTCGCGCGCCTCCACCCGGCCGGCCATCTTTTTCAGCACGGCGGCGACGGCGTCCCCGTCGCTCTGCCGGCGGCAGCCGGGGGTGAGAAGGATCAGGACGGCCAGCGCCGGGGCCAGGGTCCGCAGGGCCCGGCTCATGGCGTCCGCACGGGCGCCGGGCGGCGGGCGGCCGTCATGTCGTAGCCAGGGCCTGGTCCAGGTCCTGGATGATGTCGTCGGGATGCTCGCCGCCGACGCACAGCCGGACCATGGTGGGCGGGATGCCGGCCAGGCGCCTCCCCTCCTCGCCCTGCTGCGAATGGGTGGAGATGGCCGGGATGGTCGCCACCGACTTGATGCGGCCCAGGTCGGTGGCGCGGAACACGCGCTGCAGGCGGTCGAAGAAGCGCCGCGCGTCGGCGGCGGCGCCGCGGATGGTGAACGACATCAGGTGCCCGAACATGGGGCGGTCATCGTCGGCCAGGCGCATGTAGCGCGCGGCCAGGGCGTGGAGCGGGTGCCCCTCCAGCCCCAGGTAGTCGACGCTCTCCACCCGCGGGTGGCCGGCCAGGAAGCGGGCCACGGCCATCGTGCTCTCCGAGAAGCGCTCGACCTTCAGGCGCAGCGTGCGCAGGTCGTTGAGGAAGAAAAAGGCCGAGTACGGGGACATGCAGGGGCCGGAGTCGCGCCCGGGCCACAGCTTCAGCCAGGTCGCGTAGTCGGCCCGCGCCTCGGCGGCCAGGTGGCGGCTGGTCAGGTCGTGGCGGGCCACGATGGCGCCGCCGATGGCGGCGCCGCCGCTGCCGACGGTCTTGGTCAGCGAGTGCACAACCACGTCGGCGCCGTGCTGCAGCGGCCGCATCAGCGCCGGGGTGGCGATGGTGCTGTCGACGATCAGCGGCACCTGGAAGCGGTGGGCCAGCTTGGCCAGCGCCTCCAGGTCGGAGCACGCCTGCTGGGGATTGGAGGGCATCTCGGTGTACAGGAAGCGGGTGTTCTCGTCCACGCACGCCTCCCACTCCGCCGCCTCCCAGGGCCGGGCCACCCAGCGCACCGCGGCCCGGCGCTCGCGCAGCCGCACGTTGAACAGCTGGAAGGTGCCGCCGTACACCTGGGCCGACGAGACGAAGTTGACGCCGGCGTCGCCTTCCTCGGGCAGGGCCAGCAGCGGCTCCACCGCCTGCTTGATGGCCGCCATGCCCGACGAGGTGCAGAAGGCCGAGGCGTCGAAGGGGCAGCCGTAGGCCTCGAGCAGGGAGAAAGTATCCTCCAGGAAGGAGTTGGTGGGGTTGATGATGCGCGAGTAGCACCAGGTGGGGATGCGGTAGGCCAGCCCCGCCTCCATCTCGTCGCTGTCGCGGTAGCCCTGCGAGGTGGAGGGAAAGATGGGCTCGATGATGCCGCCCTGGCCCTGGCGGAACGCCTCGTCCACCGAGTACATGCCGTGGACGGCGATGGTGTCGAAGCGCGCCCGGCGCATCGCCTGCCGCAGCTCGCGCCGCTTCGCCAGGTATTCCCGGCCGGCCTCCTCGTAGCGCTCGATCCCCTTCTGACGCGGATCCTTCATATGCGACTCCCCGGAAGCGGTTTCCTGGGCTTGGCCGCCGGCGGCCGCGGCCAGCGCAAATTTTTTAGCACAGGGAGAACGGATTGTCAAACCGCGGGGGATCCCGGGGCCGGCTTGACAGCATGCCGCCAAAGACGCATAGTAAGCGCGGCCGCCCGCGGCTCCGCGGGCGCCAGAGGGAACACGACATGACGATGAGCGACGACAAGCCGATCCTGTTCTACTCGACCAACCGCCGGGCGGCGCCGCTGCCGTTCCGCGAGGCGCTGCTGCAGGGGCTGGCCCCGGACAAGGGCCTGTACATGCCGGAGCGCGTCCCCGCCCTGGGCGCCGGGGAGATCGCCGGCTTCGCCGCCATGGACTACGCCGGGATCGCCGCCGCCGTCTGCGGCCGCTTCCTCGGCGGCCAGATCGCCCCGGACGAGCTCGCGGCGCTGTGCCGCGACGCCTACGACTTCCCGGTGCCGCTGGAGCCGGCCGGGGACCGCCGTTTCGTCATGCGCCTCGACCGCGGGCCGACGGCGTCATTCAAGGACTTCGCCGCCCGCCTGATGGGGCGCCTAATCCAGCACTACTTGGCCTGCGAGGGCCGGCGCCTGCTGATCCTGACGGCGACGTCGGGGGACACCGGCAGCGCCATCGCCAACGCCTTCTACGGCCTGGACAACGTCCGCGTGCTGGTGCTCTTCCCGGAGAAGGAGGTGACGCCGCGCCAGCGCAAGCAGATGACCACGCTGGGCGGCAATGTCGGCGTCATCGCCGTCGACGGCAAGTTCGACCACTGCCAGGCGCTGGTCAAGCGGGCCTTCAGCGATCCCGAGCTGGCGGGGCTGAGGCTCTCCTCGGCCAATTCCATCAACATCGGCCGGCTGCTGCCGCAGATGGTCTATTATTTCTATGCCTATTCCCGGCTGGCCGGCCGCCCCGGCGAGCCGGCGGTGTTCTCCGTCCCCAGCGGGAACTTCGGGGACATGATGGGCGCCTGCCTGGCCAGGCGCATGGGCCTGCCCATGCGCCGCCTGGTCGTCGCCACCAACGAGAACGACGAGTTCCCCCTCTTCCTGGCCAGCGGCGCCTACCGGCCCATCGAGCCCTCGCGCAACTGCATCTCCAGCGCCATGAACGTCGGCCATCCCAGCAACCTGGCCCGGCTGGTCGACCTGTACGGCGGCCACATGGACGAGACGGGCGCCATCCTCTCGCCGCCCGACATGGGGCGCCTGCGCCGCGACGTCTTCGCCGTCCGCATCGATGACGAAGAGACCCGGCGCACGATCCATGAGGCGCACAGCGAAAACCGCCTGCTGCTGGAGCCCCACGGCGCCGTCGGCTGGGCCGGCCTGCGGCGCTACCTGGAGGCGGAGCCCTGGCCCGGGGGGCTGTGCGTGTCGCTGGAGACGGCGCACCCGGCCAAGTTCCCCGAGGAGATCCGCGCCATCCTGGGCTTCGACCCTCCCCTGCCGCCCAGCCTCGAGGGGCTCGAGTCGAGGCCGGAGTCGTACGAGCGCATGGGCAACGACTACGGCGCCTTCCGCGAGCGCCTGCAAGCGGGCTATGCCTGAGCGCGAACAGCGGCGCCCAATGAAGACCATCGTCATCCTGGCCGACGGCATGGCCGACTACCCCATCCCCGAGCTGGGCGGCCGCACCCCGCTCCAGGCCGCGCGCACGCCGGCGATCGACCGCCTGTGCGCCCGCTCCCGCTGCGGCCTGCTGGTCACCGTTCCCGACGACATGCCCCCCGGGAGCGAAGTGGCCAACCTGTCGGTGCTGGGCTACGACGTGCACCGGGTGTACCAGGGCCGCGGCGTCCTGGAGGCGGCCAGCATGGGCGTCGAGCTGGCGGCCGACGACCTGGCCATGCGCTGCAACCTCATCTGCGTGGAGGGGGGGCGCATCAAGAACCACTCGGCCGGCCACATCTCGAGCGAGGAGTCGCAGCAGCTGGTCGCCGCCCTCAACGCGGAGCTGGCCGGGCCCCGCGTCCGCTTCCATGCCGGCGTGAGCTACCGCCACCTGCTGGTCATCGCCGGAGGCGCCGACGACTTCGAGTGCACGCCGCCGCACGACGTGCCGGGCACGCCCTTCGCCGATGTCCTGCCCAGGCCGAAGGGAAAGGCGAGCCGGACCGCCGGGCTCGTCAACGGCCTGATCCTCGCCTCGCAGCCGCTCCTGGACGGCCACCCGGTGAACCGGGCGCGGCGCGAGCGCGGCCTGGACGCGGGCAACTCCATCTGGCCGTGGTCGCCCGGCCGGCGCCCGTGCATGAAGACCTTCCGCGAGCTGTACGGCCTGAGCGGGGCCGTCATCTCCGCCGTCGACCTGATCTTCGGCATCGGGGTCTACGCCGGCCTCGAGCCGCTCCACGTCCCCGGCGCCACCGGCCTGTACGACACCAATTACGAGGGCAAGGCCCAGGCCGCCTGCGCGGCGCTGCGCGGCCACGACTTCGTCTACCTGCATATCGAGGCCAGCGACGAGGCGGGGCACGAGGGCGATCCCCGGCTGAAGACGCGCACCATCGAGGCGCTCGACCAGCGGGTGATCGCTCCCCTCTGCGCCTGCGCCGAATCCCTGGGCGAGCCCGTCGCCATCGCCCTGCTTCCCGACCACGCCACCCCCTGCGCCGTGCGCACCCACACCCGCGACGCCGTGCCCTTCCTGATCTTCCGGTCCGGCGAGGAGCCCGACGGCATCCGCGAGTTCAGCGAGGAGACCTGCAAGGGCGGCAGTTACGGGCTGCTGCACGGCGACCAGTTCATTCATGCGCTTTTGAAGATCTAACAGAAACAACCCTATGTGTTAGTGTTTGTGTTAGTGTTAGGAAAGCCCTGGTTGAGCGAGCAAATTGATCGTTCGTCACAGTGCTGTTACTATCACTAACACCATCACTATCACTTTTCTTAAGATTGCGCCGATGAGGCGCATTTGCTAGAATCAGGGCATGAAATGCCCCGCCTGCGGCGCCGATAATCCAGAAACCGAACGCTCTTGCGGCCGCTGCCGCGCTTCCCTGCCCGGCGCCGGGAGCGGCACCATCCTCGGCGGCCGCTTCCGCGTGCTCCGCTCGCTGGGCC
Organism: Candidatus Aminicenantota bacterium; assembly: GCA_027318645.1. Lineage (GTDB taxonomy): Bacteria > Acidobacteriota > Aminicenantia > UBA2199 > UBA2199 > UBA2199. The sequence goes on along the minus strand of DAHVOV010000021.1, from coordinate 167 downwards.
AGGGCGGGATGGGCGAGATCGTGCTGGCCGAGGACGTCAAGCTGGGCCGGAAGGTGGCCATCAAGAGGGTCAGCGCCGCCGCCCTCTGCGACGGCGAATCAAAGGCGCGATTCCTGCGCGAGGCCCAGGCCGCGTCGCGGCTGGACCACGCCAACATCTGCACCATC
>DAHVOV010000082.1 GCA_027318645.1 Candidatus Aminicenantota bacterium | reverse complement strand
GTGCGGGAGATGTTCGCCTGCCGCTCGCCCTTGGCGGACGGCTTCGGCTACGGCTACCAGGTGTGGCTGATGCCCCTGCGCCCCGGTTCGCCGCCGGATAGCTATGGGATCAAGGTCGCCTGGGGCTACGGCGGCCAGTTCATCTTCGTCGTCCCCGAGCTGGACATGGTCGCGGTCTCCACCGCCGCTAACTTTCTCGACGACGGCGGCGCCATCGACTTCATCCAGGCGCTCCTGGCCGAGGCCGTCGCGGACTAGGCCCCGACCCGCCGGCTGCGATTGCCATTTCGCGGCGAATGCGGTATAACGCGGATCATGGAAACGAAGAAGATCGCCGTCATGCAGAAGCTGCTCAAGGCCAACGACGCCGTCGCCGAGGGGATCCGCAGCGAGCTGAGGGAGAAGAACGTCTTCTTCGTCAACCTGATGAGCTCCCCCGGCTCGGGCAAGACCACCCTGGTCGAGGAGACGGTCCGCCGGCTGGGGAAGCGCATCAAGGTAGTCGAGGGCGACATCCAGACCACGCTCGACGCCGAACGCCTGCAGAAGCTGGGCATCCAGGCTTATCAGATCAACACCGGCCCCTTCGGCGGCGACTGCCACCTGGAGGCGGCCTGGATCCGCGCCGCCATCGACGAGCTGGGCCTCGACGGCATGGACTACCTCTTCGTGGAGAACATCGGCAACCTGGTCTGCCCGGCCGAGTTCGACGTCGGCGCCCACCTGAACGTCCTGCTGCTCAGCGTGACCGAGGGCGAGGACAAGCCGCTGAAGTACCCGCTGGCCTTCCAGGTCTCCCAGCTGTGCCTCGTCACCAAGACCGACTTCCTGCCCCTGAGGAACTTCTCCCTCCAAAAGCTCCGCGGGAACATCCGCCAGGTCAATCCCGCCTGCGCCGTCATCGAAGTGTCGGCGCACAGCGGCGCCGGCATGGAGAGCTGGATCGAGATATTGAAGAACAGGCCGAACTTCCAGTCTTAACTCGGCATACGGCCGACGGCGGACGGCGTACGGCAACCGCAATAACGGAACGAACGGGTCAGCCCATGACCCAAACGGGAAGCAGGTGCTTGCGAACGCACTTGTTTTGGTCATTGGAATTTGGAGCGTGGAATTTATTTGGGATTTGGAATTTGTGATTTGGAATTTGATTCCGACTTTTTCTTCTGCCGTCTGCCGTCCGCCGTCGGCCGTACGCCAATAATCTCTTTTAGGTGCATTTCGCGCCCGCCGATGACGTCGATCTGCGTCGAGCCGCAGGCGGGGCAGGCGAACTCCGGGCGCTCGATCGTTGCCTCGCGGAGGCAGGCGCGGCAGGCGATGCGCACCGGCGCGATCTCGATGAGCAGCCGGGAGCGGCGCAGGGGCGGCCGCTCCCTTTTCAGCAGCCGGTAGTGGTCCTGCAGCACGTCGGGGACCACGCTGTGCAGGCGGCCGATGAGCACGGTCAGCGAGCGGGCCGAGGAGAGCCCCTCGCGCTCCAGCGCCTCCAGGGCGCCCTGGACGATGGCGGCGGCGATCGCTCCCTCGTGCATCAGCAGATCCTGGGCAGGATCTCGCCCGCCGGCGGCATGACGATGCGCTCGCTGCCGGCGCGCGTGGCCATGACCACGCGGCCGCGGTTCTCCGCGGTGATCTCGCCGATGCGCCGGGCGCCGCGGCCCAGCCGCTGGCGGCGCAGGAGGCGCAGCGCCCGGGCGGCGTCGCGGGCGGAGACCACCATGACCACCTTGCCCTCGTTGGCCACCTGCAGCGGGTCGAGGCCGAGCAGGTCGCACACCGCGGCCACGTCGCGGGGGACGGGCAGGGAGGCCTCGTCGATGCGCACGCCGAACGGCCTCCCCTGGGCGAGCTCGTTCAGCGTCTGCGCCAGGCCGCCGCGGGTCGGGTCGCGCATGAAGGGCACGTCGAGGAGGCGGCAGGTTTTCACCAGCCCCCACAGCGGCGCCACGTCGCTGCGGACCCGGGTCTCCAGGCCGAACTCGCCGCGGGCGGTCAGGACCGCGACGCCGTGCAGGCCGATGGGGCCGCTGACCAGGACCGCGTCGCCCGGCCGCGCGCGGCCGGCCAGGACCGGCCGGCGGAACGCCGGGCGGCCGATCCCCGAGGTGTTGATGAACAGGCCGTCGGCCTTGCCCCGCTCCACCACCTTGGTGTCGGCGCAGACGATGCGCACGCCCGCCTCGCGGCAGGCGCGGGCGATCGAGGCCAGCACCCGCTCCAGGCCGGCCACGGGGAAGCCCTCCTCGATGATGAAGCCGATCGACAGCCAGAGCGGCTCGGCGCCCATGACGGCCAGGTCGTTGACCGTGCCGCAGACCGCCAGCCGCCCGATGTCGCCGCCGGGGAAGAAGAGGGGTCGCACCACGAAGGAGTCGGTGGTGAAGACGGCGCCGGGGCGGCCGGGCAGGCGCGCGGCGTCGTCCATCTCCAGCAGCAGCGGGTCGCGCAGGAAGCGCTGGAACAGGCCGCGGGTCAGCTCGGCGCTGCGGCTGCCGCCGCCGCCGTGGGCCAGCAGGATCGTATCCTTCTTATCCATATAGTACCCAGGCGCTGCAGCTCCCCTCCGACGAGACCATGCAGGGCCCGACCGGCGAGTCGGGGCGGCAGGCCTTGTTGAACAGCGGGCACGCCGGCGGGTCGATCCGGCCGCGCAGCACGTCGCCGCAGCGGCAGCCTTTCCGCGCCGGCGCCGCCTCCGCCACGATGCGGAACCGCCGGCGGGCGTCGAGGTCGGCGTAGGCGGGCCGCAGCTCGAGGCCGCTCAGCGGGATCGTGCCCAGGCCGCGCCACTCGGCGTCGGCCGGCGCGAAGACCTCGGCCATCACCGCCCGCGAGCGCTCGTTGCCCCCGTCGCGCACCACGCCGGGGTAGTTGTTCACGATGCGCTGAACGCCCTCTTCGTGCATCTCCAGCAGCAGCAGCAGCGAGGAGACGATCTCGGCGGCGCCGAAGCCGGCGATCACCACGGGCAGGCCGCGCTCGGCCAGGAATTCGTAGGCGGGCTTGCCGATGATCGCCGAGACATGCCCGGGAAGCAGGAATCCGGCCAGCTCGGTGTTGCCCGCGACCAGGGCCGCCAGCGCCGGCGGCACCAGGCGCAGGGCGGTGAGCAGGGAGAAGTTGGCGATCCTCCGCTCGCGGGCCTTGAGCGCGGCGGCGGCGATGGCCGGCGCCGTGGTCTCGAAGCCGACGGCCAGGAAGACCGTCTCGCGGCCGCTGGCGGCGGCGACGGCCAGGGCGTCGAGCGGTGAGTAGACCGCGCGCACGTCGGCGCCGGCGGCGCGTTCCCTGTCCAGCGACGTCCGGCTGCCGGGGACGCGCAGCATGTCGCCGAAGCTGGTGATGACCGCTCCCTGCCGCGCCAGGGCGGCCGCCTCGTCGATGAGGCGGTCGGGAGAGACGCAGACCGGGCAGCCGGGGCCCGAGACCAGCCGCACCCCGTCAGGCAGCAGCTTCTGGATGCCGGCGCGGCGGATGGCCACGGTGTGGGTGCCGCACACCTCCATGAAGCGGGTGCCCGGCCGGGCCGGGAAGGCGCGCAGCCTCGCGGCGAGCCGATTGAGCTTCGTGTCAGCCAAGGCCGCCCATCTCCTCGAAGAGGGCCAGGGTCTCGCGCGCCTGCTTCCGGGTCAGCTTCGAAATGGCGAAGCCGGCGTGCACGATCACCCAGTCGCCGAGCTTGACGCGGTCGAGCAGCATCAGCCCCGCCTCGCGGCGCAGTCCGGCGCTCTCGACGACGCCCATGTCGCCGTTGATCTCGACCACCTTCATGGGCACGGCCAGGCACATATGATCACTCCTTATTTTATGCCGGCGGCCGCCAGCGCCGCCTGCCCCAGCGCGACGCCGCCGTCGTTGGGCGGCACCAGGCGCTGGCGCAGCACGCGGAACCCGTTCCGCTCCAGCAGGCCGGCGGTCATGCTCAAGAGCAGTATATTCTGGAAGACGCCGCCGCTCAAGGCCGCCTTTCCCGTCTTCGCCTCGCGGTCCAGGGCGAGCGCCATGTCGAGGACGGCGTTGGCCAGGGTCCAGTGGAAGCGATAGGCCTTTTCCGCCCGGCCGCGCCGGTCGGCCAGCATCGCCTCCACGGAGAA
>DAHVOV010000001.1 GCA_027318645.1 Candidatus Aminicenantota bacterium | reverse complement strand
CTCTTCGGTCATCGTCCGACCCGAATTCTTCCGCGACACCTATCATCCCGCGCTTCCAGCCCGTGGTGCGCCTTCTGCAGCTCGGCGATCGCATGCTCCTGCTCGGCGCGCGCCGCGGCGATGCGGCCGCTCATGGTGTTGAAGGCGCTGGTGAGGTCGTCGAACTCGTCGAAGGAGCGGCCGTGGATGCGCGAGGCGAGGTTGCCCATGGCCAGCTCGCGGCAATGGGCGGAGAGGACGGAGATGCGCCGCGTGAGGCCGCGCGAGAGGTACAAGGCGAAAAGCAGGGCCAGCAGGATGGAGGCGACCAGCGAGAGCAGCCCGGTCAGGCGCAGCTCGGCGAGCTTGTTGTGGACCTCGTCGGCGCGCATGTCGATGCCCACGAGATAGCGGCCGTCGCCATGGATCAGCGGCGCGTACCCGGAGAGGAACACCCCCCATTCGTCCTTGACCAGCTCGTCGTCGACCGCGGGCTGGTGGAACCCGAGCCGCATCGGCTCGTTGGCCTCCTCGTAGAGACGTCCCGGCGGCGCCTGCTTCTCGGTCTAGTCGGAGTCCACCACAAAAACGATGCGCTTGCCCTCTAGGCGCATGACGTACAGGAAGGCGATGTCGGGATTGGTGCGGCGTATGCGGCGCATCGTATCCAGCGCCGCCGTGTATGCCGGCAGGTTCATGTCGCCCGCCGAGCGGACCGGCTCCAGCTCACGGGCGTCGATGCTCTGGCTCAGCAGGGCGGCGCTGTTCTGCAGCCGCGAGCGCAGGCTGCGCATCAGGTTGTCCATGGCGCGGACATAGAAGAACGTGCCCACGCTGCCGGAGATCAGGAAGACCGCCAGCAGGTGGCTGGCGAACAGCTTCGACGCGTAGCGCAAACGAAATTTTGCGGGCAGTTTCATGTCGTTCGTCCTCGTATTCGGGCCGGTCGTCCGGGAATTTTACGAGCAAGCCCGCCGGAAGTCAACCGCGTGGAGAGGTCGATGCGCTGCTCAAGGAGGAGAATTGCGCCGCCATCCGGGGCTGATGCAGCGGCGGCTTCCCTCAAGGGCGACCGGCGTGAAAAACTCCTTGACGAGGCGTACAATAATGGCATTGCGCTTTCCGAAGGAGGGACCATGAAACTCTGCTTCTGCCGCTTCATCCTCGCCGCGGCCGTCGTCGTGCTGGCCGTCGTCTGGTGGCCGCTGGCATGGGCCAAGTGGGCGATCGTCGTCGCCGGCGCCATCCTGGCGATCATGAGCCTGTTCTACCAGACCTGCTGCTGCCGGGGAGAGAAGAAAGCCGGATAGCGCGGTCAACAGGCGGCGTTCCAGCAGAAACGGAAAGGGATTGGTGCGCAGTAAGCCGGGACGCGGGCAGGGGACGGATAATGAAAACGTGAAAACGTTCCGGCTGGGCAAAGATGCGAGCGACGGATGAGATCGCGAGGTATCGACCATGGCCGGGATCGCCCACTATTTTAAAGGGAGGAAGCCATGAGCGTCGCATTGAGGCGGGCTTATGAAGCGCCGGCCAAGTCCGACGGGAAGAGGGTCCTGGTCGACCGCCTCTGGCCGCGCGGACTGACCAGGGAGAAGGCCGCGATCGATCTCTGGCTCAAGGAGGTCGCGCCCTCCAACGAGCTGCGCAAATGGTTCGGGCACGATCCTGAAAAATGGCCGGAGTTCGGGAAGCGCTATCGCGCCGAGCTGAAGGGCAGTCCGGCTTTGAATGAGCTCAGGGAGCTTTCGCGCCAGGGCGACATCACCCTCCTGTATGCGGCCCGGGACCGGCTGCACAATGAGGCGCTGGTGCTCAAGCAAATCCTTGACCGCGGCGCCTAGTCCCTCTCCACGGTCGGCTGGTTTCTTCTCTTGCTACCGTCTAACGTCTAGCGTCTAACGTCTCTAGTTCTATTCTTCTGCTTAACTAACGTCTGACGTCTTCTTCCAGGCCTATTTCTTTTCGATCTTGGTGACCTCGAGGCGCGGTTCGTAAATGTAAAAGAAGGCGCTCAGCGCCCTGGGTTCCTCGATGTCCTCGTTCCAGCCCCTGAACACGAACCCGTAAAAGCCGCGCTTGTCGGCCGCGACGTCCTGCATGATCTTGGTAACGTCGATGGCGATCACCTTCTGGCGGTTCCCCGGGTCGTCGATGCGCTGGACCAGGGTGATCGGGGAGTTGAGGGCCATGGTGGAGTCGTCCCGGGTATAGAGATAGATGGCCTTCATGCCGGGATCGATGAAGTTCTGGGCGCTGACGCGCAGCTTGACCTCGGCCTTGGAGATCTCCCAGCCGCGGAAGCTCTGGCCCGGGCTCAGATAGGTCCGGAAAGCGAAGCCCTGGTAGAGGAAACCGCCCCGCTTGAGATCCTCGAAGCGCGACCAGACCCCGGCCCGGAATCCCTCGAATTTCTGCTCCAGGTATTTCCAGGCGCCCTCGTCCTCCTTCGCGCGTTTTTCCCACCACATGAGATTGGCGGAATCGAAGGTTTTCACGGTCGGCACGCTCTGCAGCGGAGTGACGATGAAGGGGGCGCTCCAGGCCGCGAGCTTGCCGTTGGCGTCGCTGACCTTGATGCGGAATTGCTTGCCTTCCTCGTAGCCGGCGCGGAAGTAGACCCAGGTCTCGCACTCGCCGTCATTGGCGATCTTCTTTTCAGCGTAGTAGGGGGCGATGTCCCCCAGGCGGGTCTTCTTGTCCTCCTTGTATAGCTCCAGCCTGACCGTGGCGGTCGGGAAATAGTCCTTTCTCCAGGCGATGGTGAAGCTGTCGCCCGGCTTGACCCCGAAGCCCCTGTACGGCGCATAGACGATCTCGCCGTCGTCGGCTCCGACCGTGAAGGCCCCGCTGTAATCGAACACGCCGGGGGTATCGAGCGATTCCAGCCGGATCTTGTGGCTGCCGGTCTTGACGAAGTCGATCCCGGGCACGTTCCAGCGATACTCGCCGATCTTGAAGGGGACTTTCTTGTCGATGACGTACTCGGAATCGTCGGCGACGCTCCTCAGCACCATTTTCCCGTACTTGCCGTCCAGCTGGGCGGAGTGGGTCCACTTCACGAAGACGGGGCTGAAGCGCGGCGCCACGTCCCCGGCCTTGGGGCTCGTCACGTCGATGGAGGGCCTGCCGGTGTTGCCGCTGCCCAGGTTCGGGATGATCTTCTGGGCCAGGGAAAAAGCCCCGTCGCTCTCGTCCGCCGCCTTCCCGTCCAGGGTCTGGATGTACACCTTGAACCCGGACCCGGGATCGGTCAGATCGGCCGCGGGGGGCAGCAGGTCGCCGACCTTCCATGAATAGCCGCCGCTCTCGATCGGAACGTCATTGGCGATGGCGCGGTCGGTCGCCCAGCCCTGCTTGCGCAGCCGGATCTTGACCTTGCCGGTCAGTCCCGTGGAGCTCCAGCTGATCAGGTGGGTGTTCCCCGGCAGCAGCTTCTCCCCCCCGTTGGGGCTGAGGACCTTCAGCGAAACCTCCTGGTTCTTGCCCATGACGCAGAAGTCTTTGGAGCCCTGGGCGCCGGCCTCAGGATGGTCTTTCACGCTGATGACGACGCTGTAGGCGCACCCGGCCGCGACCGCGCCCCCGGTCGTCTGCCCGACCGTCCACCAGAATCCGCCGTTGCCGGAGGAATAATCGCCGGTGTGGATCGGGGCGCCCGCGGCGATAACGCCCTTCTCGGCCCCCGACTGCTGCAGGACGATCCTGACCTTGGCGCTGTCCGGATAGTCGCTGTAGCTCCAGTGGATGTGGATCTTCTGCCCGGCGGTAAGGTTCGCGCCGTTGTTGGGCGAGATCAGCGTCAGGTCGCCGCCGGCGAGCGCCGGGACAGCGGCCAGCGCCAGGATGATCAGAACGATGCACGTTGCAGCGCGATGGTTTGTTTTGTTCATGCCAAGATAATGAAAGAAAACGAAGAAAATCACAAATAATCAGGAAGCAGGCGAAATGGAGGCCCGCGGGAGGGAACTCGTTCTTTCCTTCCGGCTTCCACTTTCTTCATCGTAGCCTTACAATGGATCCCGATGGCGATCCTTTGGAAATACCTCAGGCCCTTCCGCGGCTGGCTGCTGCTGGCCATGGCCCTGGCCACGGCGGCCCAGGTGCTGGGTCTCCTCGATCCCGTCATCTTCGGCCGCATCATCGACCGCTTCGCCGTCAACCTCGCCGGCCGCCCCGCGGCCGAGCTGGTCCCCGGCGCCCTGCGCTGGCTGGCCCTGGCCGTGGCCGTCGGCGCCGGCGCCCGCGTCTTCCATGCCCTGACCGACTACGTCACCCGCCTGGTGACCCAGAAGTTCGGCCTGGCCGTCTTCAACGACGGGCTGCGCCAGACCCTGCGCCTGCCCTACCATGAATTCGAGGAGGCGAGCAGCGGCCACATGCTGGCCACGCTCAGCAAGGTGAAGGCGGACAATGAGCGCTTCATCGCCTCCTTCATCACCGTGCTGTTCTCCTCGCTGGTCGGCGTCTCGTTCCTGGTATGGTACGCCTTCACCCGCCACTGGCTGCTGGTGCCGGTGTTCCTTTTCGGCGTGGTGGTGCTGGGGGGGCTCACCGGCCTGCTCAGCCGGCGCATCAAGACCATCCAGCGCGCCGTCGTCGGCGAGACCAGCCGGATGAGCGGGGCCATCACCGAGTCGCTGCGCAACATCGAGCTGGTCAAGAGCCTGGGCCTGACCTACCCCGAGATCCGCCGCCTGAAGGGCTTCACCCAGCGCATCTTCGACCTGGAGATGAAGAAGGTCGGCCGCGTGCGCACCCTCGCCTTCCTGCAGGGCGCGCTGCTGCTGCTGCTAAAGGAGTCGATCCTGTTCATCCTGCTGTGGCTCATCTTCCACAGCCGGCTGACCCCGGGGGAGCTGATCTCCATGCAGTTCATCTCCACGCGCATCATCTTCCCGTTGCAGGACCTGGGCGGCATCATCCTGGCCTATCGCGAGGCGCAGGCGTCGTTGCAGGCCTTCGACGAGCTGATGCGCAAGGAGCCCGAGGGGCGGCCGGCCGAGCCGGTGGAGATCGGCGAGATCAGCTCGCTGCGCTTCGACGACGTCGGCTTCCGCTACAAGAGCGCCGCCCAGGACGCGGTCTCCGGCCTCACCTTCGGTGCCCGCCGCGGCGAGACCGTGGCCTTCGTCGGCCCGTCGGGGTCGGGCAAGTCGACGCTGGTCAAGCTGCTGGTGGGGCTCTACGTCCCCACGCGGGGGACGATCTACTACGACGAGGTCCCCGCGCGGGAGGTCCGCCTGAACCGCCTGCGCCGGCAGCTGGGCTTCGTCACCCAGGAGACGCAGCTGTTTTCCGGCACCATCCGCGAGAACATGCTCTTCGTCAAGCCCGACGCCGGCGACGACGAGATCATGGCCGCGCTGGAGCAGGCCGCCGCCGACCGGCTGGTGCGGGAATCGCCGCGCGGGCTGGACACGCTGCTGGGCGAGGGCGGCAAGAAGGCGTCGGGCGGCGAGAAGCAGCGCCTGGCCATCGCCCGCGCCCTGCTGCGCCGGCCGCGGCTGCTGATCTTCGACGAGGCCACCTCGTCGCTCGACTCGCTCACCGAGGAGGAGATCGCCCAGACCCTGCGGCGCATCTCGGCCGGCCAGCGCCAGATCACCATCATGATCGCCCACCGCCTCTCGACGGTGATGCACTCCGACCGCATTTACGTCCTGGAGAAGGGGCGGGTGGTCGAGCAGGGCGATCACGATTCGCTAGTGAGCGAAAAGGGGCTGTATTACGCCATGTGGCGCCAGCAGGTGGGCGAGCGGCCGGCGAAGATGGAAGGGGGCGGCCAGTCGATAGCCGAACCGCCCTCGTAAGGGCGTAAGGATCCGGCACGTGAAGGCCGAAGGGGAATGATGATGGACATTGACGAGAACGCCGCGTTGAAGGCGCAGGCGGCGATCGAGATCGCCGCGGCTCCGGAAGAGGTTTGGTCTGCGCTCACCGGGATTGACCGCTGGCCCGAGTGGCAGCCCGGGGTGTCCGCTGCGCGGCTCGAAGGCGGGCTCGCGGCGGGAAGCGTCTTCCGCTGGAAGGCGAAAGGGCTGGGGATCGTTTCCACCATCCGCGAGCTGGACCCGGGGAAACGCATCTCCTGGACGGGGATCTCCCTGGGAATGCGGGCCGTGCATGCCTGGACGCTGGAAGCGGCGGGCGGCGGTACGCGCGTGACCACCCGGGAGTCGATGTCGGGCTGGCTCGCCTTCATCATGCGCGTCGTTTCCCCCGGCTTCCTGAAAAAGTCCGTCGCCGCCTCTCTCGGGGCGCTGAAATCCCGCAGCGAGCGATTCGGTCGAGCTCCTGCGGCGGAAAGGGGGAAGAAATGATCAGGCTGATCAAGGCCGATAACGGCATGAACATCGTGGGGCAGGGCGGGAAGATCATCTTGTTCACCCTGCCGGCAGCGGCGATGGCGCTGTGGCTGACGGCAAAATTTCCGGCGATCGCGGCGCTGCCCAAGGCGCTGGCGTTCGTCCGGCCGGCCGGCTTCGTCCTGCTGGCGCTCGGCGCGGCGCTGTGGACCGGCGGGATCGTCCAGCTGTTCCTGGCGTTTCCCAAGGGGAAGCTGGCCACGACCGGGGCATACGGCGTCTGCCGCAACCCGATCTACGCCAGCTTCATCGTATTCGTATTGCCGGCGATCTCCATCCTGGCGCTGACCTGGGTCTGGCTGGCCGTGGCCCTGGCGCTGTACGCCGGCGTCAGGATCTTCATCGGCCCGGAGGAGAAAAAGCTCCTTGGGGTCTTCGGCGACGAGTATGCGCGCTACCTGAAGCGTGTCAGCCGCATCCTTCCCTTTGCCAGGCCGGCAAGGTGAATCGGGACGCAGCGGCCAATATCGAGCGGAGGCTCAAAATGAACGCAGGAGCGGATGGAAACAAGATCGCATGGCTGGCCATGACATTCCTCATATTGCTGGCCGTTCAGCCCGTTCGGGGCGAAGAGAAGCCCGCGCAGAAGGCCCTCACTGCGGCCGATGTGCTGGCCGCGGCCAAGCCGGAGGAA
>DAHVOV010000404.1 GCA_027318645.1 Candidatus Aminicenantota bacterium | reverse complement strand
GACGACCGGGGAGAGTCGCGCGGACGCCAGATCAGGGTGGCCGGTGTCGGCCGCCCGCAACGGGTCGGTCCGCAGATACCAGACGCGGGCTGTAACCCGGGAGGGTGAGTGCGGTGAGACAGGGTCGCGGGTGTGGGCGGTGGCGGCAAGGGCGGCGTCCAGCGAGTTCTGCAGCGTCTCGACGGCCGTCCGGCCGAGGGCGGCCGCGGCGACGGGGCGCTTGGGGTTCAGGGCGTTGACGTGCAGGCGCAGCTTGTCCAGGGAGCGGGTGATCTCCATGCCGGGGATGAGGATGAAGTCGTCGTTCTTGTCCGAGTCCAGGTAGGTGACGTCGGTGACATGGTCGTGGTCGCTGATCACCAGGAACTGGTATTCATGATCGAGGTACCAGCGCATCACGCGCCGCGGCGCCTCGTTGCCGTCCGAGTTGCGCGTGTGGGCGTGGGTGTTGCCCTTGACCCAGCGGGCGCCCGCGGCGCCGGCGGGAGCGACGAGCAGCAGGACGAAAAGGGCGATCGGCATCCATTTCATGGTTGACCTCCGGAAGCGCTTTGCGGCAGGCCCCATTGTAGGAAAAAACGCCCCGTCCGTCAAAGGTCAGGAAAATCGCAACGGGGTTGCCAAACGCTTTTCGCCTCTGCTACGATAGGGCGCTGGGGGTCCCCATGGCCGGAACGATCATCGTGAAGAAGACCTTTCCCACCGGGCAGAGCTTTGCCGTGGTGGTCAACGACATCCTCTACGAGCCGGTGCAGTGCATCGTCAATGCCGCCAACGGCATGCTGGCCCACGGCGGCGGCGTGGCCGCGGCCATCGCCGACGCCGCCGGCAGCGTGCTGCTGGCCGATTGCCGGGAGATCATCGCCCAGCGCGGCCGCATCCCCTCGGGGCGCGCGGTGGTCAGCAAGGCCGGCGACCTGCCCTTCCGCGGCGTCATCCACGCCGTGGGCCCGAAGATGGGGGAGGGCGACGAGGAGCGCAAGCTGGTGTCGGCGCTGCGCGAGTCCTTCGACCTCGCCGAGGAGCGGCGCTGGAAGTCGCTCTCCTTCCCGGCGGTCAGCTCCGGCATCTTCATGGTGCCGCCCGAGACCTGCGCCCGCGCCTACCTGCGCTCGGTGAAGGAGTTCTTCGCCGCCCGGCCCATGTCGCAGCTGCGCGAGATCCGCCTGTGCCTGTTCATGGGGCCGCTGCTGGAGACGGTCAAGAAGGAGTGGGCCCGCTCGATCGGCGATTGACAAGCCGGGCCGGCGGCATTATACTGCGGCCGCCATGCCATTCCACGACGAGGTGATCAGGGCGAAGTGAACGCGCGCGCGGCCGCCATCCGAGCTTTCCCCGGCCAGCGCCGCCTCCTCGCCGCCACCCGGCGGACCCGCCCCCGGCCGCGTCCCAGGAGCGCACCATGACCTTCACCGTCCCGGAAGCGTTCGAGCCCGCCCCCACGGCCACCGTCATCCACGCCTACAACAGCGAGGGCATCTCGCTGCCGGCGCTCAGCGACGAGGACATCTGGACGGTGATCAAGGCCTCGGGGGCCAACCTGATCGGCAAGCCCAACATGCAGCCGCGCGTGCAGGTGATGGACCGCTACAGCCCCGAGCGCGACATCGAGATCAGCCAGATCGAGATGTCGCTGGCCATCGAGGAGTCGCACGCCAGCTACTTCTGGGAGCGCCAGGTCGCGGGCCGCAAGTCGTTCGAGATGGCCAGCATGGAGGTCAACACCTGCGGCGACTCGCTGAGCCCCAAGGTGCTGGCCACCTTCCTCGACCTGTGCGACTATCCCGAGCTCGTCTCGTTCATCTACTTCGCGCCCACGCCGCTGCTCAAGGACCTGAAGATCACCGACCGCGACTCCATGCGCCGCCAGTGCTTCAAGGTGCCGAACGACTGCTACTCGCGCTACGTCGTCGACATCCAGGCACCCATCGAGCTTCCCGAGGGGCGGATGTTCATCGCCCACCTGCACCGCCGCGACCTGTCGCGCATCGTGCAGAACCTGCGCCAGGAGGTCATCGAGCGCTACTCGCGGCACGCCCTGAAGCTGGCGCGCAGCGACCGCAAGATCAAGCTGATGGTCAACTCGCAGCAGGAGGAGTACCTGGCCTGCGCCTTCTACGACTGCGACCAGAAGTTCGTCCACTCGCTCTGCAACCCGCGGGTGCGCGAGGACGAGGCCCTCTACCTGCTCGAGGACTGCTTCGACGACGTGCTGCTCTCCACCGACACGCCCTTCGTCTTCGACCACGACTTCGACCCGCCCGGCTACACCGGCGTCTTCCTCACCGGCGGCACCGGCTACATCGCCCTGCACGTCACGCCCAATCCCATCGGCCAGAACAAGAACTTCGTCGAGTTCTGCGCCTACATCCACCCCAGCATGTGGGTCTTCGAGCGCGAGTCGCTGGTGCACGTCATGTGGCCCATCCTGAAGCTCTTCCAGCCGGCGCAGGCCGAGATCCACTACCGCGTCGCCTCGCGCAACATCACCGGCAGCCGCAACCTGCACCACAAGTTCATCCGCAAGCGCCTGATCGGCCTGGGCTATTCCTACGAGGAGTTCGTCTCCTTCTACGACGAGTATTTCGGCCGCACGTTCTTCCACCTGAACATCGAGAAGAAATAGAGAAGCAAAGGGGTAGAGAGATAAAGGGGTAGAGAGGTAAAGGGATAAAGCAAGACATCTCCTTTGCCGTTCCAATCACGAATCACCAATGACCCGATGAAAATGATAGTGAAAGCGCGACAAAGACGAAATGTCGTGATCGGAAAAAGGTTTCTTGATTCGGAAGGGTTCGTTGATCGCTGTTCCTATCACTATCACTAACACCATTGCTGTCCAAAACAAATCGCCTTTTTGATAGAAAATCAGTTCTGTGAAGGGTTTTGGGGCTAGACAATTCGGGTTTTCAAAGAAAGTTGGGCTCTCGTAAGACTAAAATTCCAAGCACCAAGCACCAAATTCCAAACAAATTCCAAGTTCCAAATTCCAATGACCCAAACTAAGGCGCTCAATCGATATGCTGCCACTACTGGAAATTGGGCAGTCATTCAATAAACGAGTGCGTTTACTTTTCGTTTTGGTCATTTGGACATTGGTGCTTGGTGGTTATTTGGAATTTGGTGCTTGGAAATTGGTGCTTTAGTCCTACCAGCTTCTGAAAGTTATTTTGGACAGATCTGGACTTATACTACCACTATCACTACCACGATCACTGGTTTGCAAGACTCATCTGCGGTTACAGCAGCAGGAACGCGACCGCCCCCAGCGGGACGAGGTACCAGGCGAAGCGGTGGAAATGGTCGCGCAGCGCCAGCCGCCGCAGCCAGGCCAGCGC
>DAHVOV010000402.1 GCA_027318645.1 Candidatus Aminicenantota bacterium | reverse complement strand
GGGCCTTGGGGTCCCAGCGCCGCTCCCAGCTCTTGTTGTAGATGAGGGCGACCTCGTTGCCCGGCGACAGCCGCCACTTCAGCCGTGCGCTCCAGCCCAGCATCTTGGAGACGGTGTCGTATTGGAGGTAGTTCATGAACCCCAGGTCGGGCGAGAGGAAAAGGTCGGCCTTGAACTGGAGGACGTTCTCGTCGAAGTCGCCCTCGGGCAGGCGGCCGCGCACCAGGTTCACGTCGAGCCCGAGGTTGGCGTAGCCCTTGTACTTGAAGGTGACGCCGGCGCTGAGATCCTCGTAGTGCCCGGAGTAGAACTGGCCGAAGTCGATGCCCGCGTCGAGGACGAGGGCCCGGTGCGAGGGCGTTTCGAGGCTGCAGCCGAAGCCGGTGAAGTCGTAGGCGCCGGCCGGCAGCACCACGCCGTCGGCCACCTCGAAATCGTAGGGCAGGACGTCGCGGTTGACCTGGACCTCGAAGTCGAAGCTGGCGCCGCTGCCGGTGCGGAAGCCCAGCGGCGTGAACTCCAGGCGCCGCGTCTCCAGGTTGCCGTCGAGGTCCCAGTAGTAGTCGCCACTGGCGCTGAAGAAGAACTGGCGCACGAGCTTCTTCAGCAGGCCGGAGGCCGGGCGCGGCTGGAAGCCCACGCGCAGGTAGGCGGTCTGGATGCCCTGGCGCAGCATGAAGCCCAGGCCGGGATCGAGGGCATCGCCGTAGTAGGCGTAGGTGCTCTCCACGTCCCACAGGTCGTTGGGGTAGTTGGCGCGGAAGCCGAAGCCGGCGTGGCTCCCCTCCTCCCGCTCGTTCCAGTTGTAGGCCGCCCAGGCCGCCAGGTTGAGGTTCTTGTCGCCGGCGAAGCGCGAGGAGGCGTAGCGGAAATCGACGCCGGCCAGGGTGTTGCGCTCCCCCGTCGGGCTGCCGTTGGTCAGGATCAGGCCGACCTTGCTCTCGCTGAGGACGTCCTGGGTCAGGCGCAGGGCCAGGAGGTTGCGGCCGGGCATGCCGGCGAAGCGGCCGGTCTGCACGTCCAGGAAGGCCAGGTTGGTGCGGCCGACCTTGCCGTACAGCTTGCCGCCGAAGAGGATCGGCACCTGCTCGCCCTCGTACAGCCCGATCTTGCGGCTGAAGAAGGGCTGGAAGCTGACGCTGGAGCTGAAGCCGAAGGTCTCCGAGCCCTCCAGGAAGAACATGCGCTTCTCCGGGAAGAAGAGCGGGAAGCGGGTGAGGTTGATGCGCCGCTCGTCGGCCTCGGTCTCGGCGAAGTCCATGTTGACGCTGAGGGCGCCCACCAGGTTGGGCGTGAAGTTCTTGTAGATGTCGACTCCGCCGTCCAGCTCCCAGTCGGCGCCGCCGCCGTCGTGGCCGTTCAGCACCCGCGCCAGGCCGTAGGGGCGGATGGTGATCCCCCTGCCCTGGCGGACGCCGATGACGCCGGACAGGGCGGCGGCGTCCATGGGGTTGTAGAAGTTGCTGTCGCGGGCGACGCCGGACAGGCGCACGGTCTCCTGGCGGCGGGCGATGAAGCGCTCGACGTTGATCCCCCAGGCGGCCAGCGCCGGGTCGAACTGCAGGGTCTTGAAGGGGATGCGCAGCTCGGCGCTCCAGCCGCGGCCGTCGATGTGGGCGGCGGCGTCCCAGATGCCGTCCCAGTTGAGGCTGGCCTCGCCGCCCGCGGCCAGGCCCTCGGAGCGGGCGCCGCGCGGGTTGACCGAGAAGAAGTAGGCCGTGCGCCGGTCGCGGAACGGGTCGAGCAGGACGCGGACCACGTCGTCGCTTTCGCCGCCGCCATCGCCTCCCTCGCCGTAGCCGTGGCTGTTGCCGCCGCTGTTGTCATGGGCCATGGAATGGGCGGCGATCCGCGCCGGCTCGTTGTCCAGGCAGAGGACGCCGACGTACAGACTGGACTCGTCGAAGACGATGCGCAGCTCGGTCCTCTCGCTCGGCTCCCCGCCGGGCACGGGATCGGCCATGCGGAAAGCGGCGAAGGGCGCGGCCGCCTGCCAGGCGGCGTCGTCGAGCCGGCTGTCGACGCGGGGGCCCTGGGGAACGCGGACGGCCTGGAGATCGCCGGCCTGGGCCGGCAGCGCAGCGAGTGACAGGCAGAACAGGCAGGCAAAGACGATCCTCATCGGTGAACCTCTCGGTGGCCACGCGCCCGGGCGGACAGGGCGTGACGCCATATTATGCGGCAGTGACGAGCCGTTGGCAAGCGGGAAGCCATGAACCGGCGGAAGCCGGGGATCCGTTTCCGCCCGGAGGACCGTCGCCCGCCTTTGACAAGCGCCCGGCAAATCCCTATAGTTCGTCCATGACCAAAACAGCCCTGGCCTTGACGGCCGTTGTCCTGCTCCTCCTGGCCGTGCCCCTGCGCCCTCAGGTGCTGCCCTTCGAGGTGCTGGGCCTGAAGGAGGGGGTCCCGCAGTCGCAGGTCTCGGCCCTGGCCCAGGACCGCGAGGGCTACCTATGGGTGGGAACGTGGGGCGGCCTGGCCCGCTTCAACGGCAGCGAGTTCAGGAGCTTCTTCCGCGAGCAGGGCCTGCACAGCGCCCGCATCCACGAGCTGCTGGTGGCCGGCGACGGCGCGCTGTGGATCGCCACCGTCGGCGGCGTCTCGATCTGGCGCGACCACCTGTTGCAGCTGGCGGGCGACCCGGCGGTCAGCGCCGTCTCCTGCCGCGCCCTGGCCGAGGACGCCCGGGGCCGCATGTGGATCGGCACCGACAACGGCGCCGTGATCCATGCCGGTGGCCGGTTCACGCCGCTGTCCGGCGGGGCGGGCAAGGGAAGCACGGTCTACGACATCCTGGCCGACCGCGAGGGGATCCTGGTGGCGGCCGACAACGGCCTCTGGCGCTACACCGGCGACGACGGCCCGCCGCGGGCCGTCCCCCTGCCGCCGGGGGTGGACGCCGACGGCATGCGCGCCCTGGCGGTTACCGCGGAGGGCCTGTGGCTGGGAACGAACGGCAACGGGCTGTGGCTCCGCGACGACTCCGGCTGGCGCCGCAGCGGCGGCGCCGTCCCGCCGCGCAACGTCTACCGCCTGGCGGTCGAGAGGTCGGGCACGCTGTACGTGGCCACGGTGGACAACGGCCTTTTCCTCAAGCGCCCCGGCCAGTCGGAGCTGGAGCACTGGGGGGCGGAGAACGGGCTGCCCTCCAATCTCGTCAGCGTCGTCCTCGAGGACCGGGAGAACAACCTCTGGGTGGGCACCGACATCGGCGGCCTGGCCCGGCTCGGCAACCAGTCGGTGACCAACCACACCGAGAAGCAGGGGCTGCCCAGTGCCTGCATCTTCGGCATCTCCCCGGGCGACTCCGCCGACTCGCTCTGGCTGGGAACGATGCGCGGCGCCGTCCATTACCAGGTGCGGCCGCGGCCGCGGGTCATCGAGACCGTCGGCCGGGCCCAGGGGCTGGACAACGACTGGGTGTGGAAGGTGCTGCGCACCGGCGACGGCATCGCCTGGTTCCTGACCGACACCGCCCTGCACTTCCGCCGGCCGGGGGAGAAGGCGGCGCAGCCGCTGCCGGCCGCCGTGCCCTTCCCGCGGACCAATCCCTACGACATCGTCCTCGACCTCAAGGGCAACCTGTGGGGCTGCGGCGAGTGGAGCGGCGGCGGCCTGGCGCGGCGCGACGCCACCGGCGCCTGGCGTGCCTGGGACCGGACCGCCGCCGGCGAGCCGCTGACCAAGGTCCATCGCCTGGCGCGCAGCCGCCGCGGCGGCGTGTACGCCGTGAGCCGCAGCCGCTTCTTCTACTGCGACGGCGACAAGGTCGTGCCGCTGGCGGCCCGCTCCGCCTGCCCACTGGAGGGCAGCGTCAACATCACCGCCGTCATGGAGGACAGCGGCGGGCGGCTATGGGCCGGCAACGACGCCGGCCTGGCCGTCCTGCAGACCGACGGCGGCTGGCGGCTGCTCAACGACCGCCCCGGCTTCAGCAACCACCACGTCTTCTGCATCGGCGAGGACTGGAACGGCCGGGTGTGGGTCAACACCGCCCGCGGCGTGTTCCGCTTCGACGCCGGCTACGAGGTGAAGGAGTTCAACACCGACGACGGGCTGGCCGACCTGGAGACCAACGCCAACGGCTTCTTCAGCGACTCGCGCGGCGACATCTGGATCGGCACGGTCAACGGCTTGTCGCAGTTCAACCCCTCCGGCCACGCGGCCAACACCGAGCCGCCGCGGCTGGCGGTGGAGAGCGTCGGCCTGGCCGGCGGCCGCGTCCTGGAGTTCCCGCGCCGCCTCGACCTGTCCTGGGGCGAGCGCACCCTGGTCTTCAACGTCGCCGTACTATCCTTCCGCAGCCGCAACCGCGTCGCCTACCGCTACCGCATGGCGGGCATGGAGAACGACTGGCAGCCGCTGCGCCGCCTGGCCGAGCTGCGCTACACCAACCTCCCCGCCGGCGACCTGAAGCTGCTGCTGCAGCCGGTGAACGAGTCGGGCATCTGGGGCGACGTCGTTCTGCTGCCGCTGCGCGTGCGGCCTCCCTTCTGGATGACGCTATGGTTCCGCGCCGCGGCGCTGCTGTTCCTGCTGGCCGTCGGCGTCGGCGCCTGGCACTGGCGCACCCTGCTGCTGCGCCGGCGCAACGTCGAGCTGGAGAAGGAGGTCGGCAAGCGCACCGCCGAGCTGGAGTACCTGGCCAGCTACGACCCCCTGACCGCGCTCCACAACCGCCGGGCCATCCTGGCCTTCCTCGACGGCCTGCTGAAGCCCGAGCGCGGCTTCAACCGCCAGCTGGGATGCATCATGGTCGACCTCAACCGCTTCAAGCAGGTCAATGACACGCTGGGGCACGCCGCCGGCGACCAGGTGCTCAAGGAGATGGCCGCCCGCATCCAGGACTGCCTGCGCCAGGGCGACGTCCTGGGGCGGCTGGGCGGCGACGAGTTCCTGATCGTGCTGCCCGGGGCCGACGAGGAGGCGCTGCGCGCCGTCGAGCGCCGCGTTTGCGGCCTGGATTGCCGCGCCGGCGAGGGCGACGCCGTGGTCGTGGTCACGGCCGCCTGCGGGGCGGTGACGGTCCCGGCCGGGAACACCGCCCCGGCGGCGACGATCCTGGCCCAGGCGGACGACTTGCTTTATCGGGCGAAAAAGGCAGGACGTTAGGGCCAGTCGATCTCGGCGCACGGCGGACGGCTGACGGCGTACGGCAAGGGAAAAGTGATTAGTGATTAGTGATTGGAAACAGCGATGGAGAGATCATTGCTGTTTTTATCAAAACGTATTATTGCCATAGCAATATTGGTGGCCCAATCACTATTTACGAATCACCGATTCAAGCAAGGCAAAAGTTAAGAAAGAACAGGCCTATTGCCCGCTACTACCACTACCACTATCACTATCACTTATTATCGATGAGTTTCTTGCTGACACGGTCACTGTCACTGGCACTTTTTTTTAAAAAATAGTTGACATACTGTGTGATACACATTATAATTATGATATGCAGTTAATTGACGTCAAACAGTATCGAGTGCCTGCCGGGCAATGGGGCCAAGATGGACACTGAACTCGCCAGCATCGAGACCGAGATGAAGCGGGGGTTCCTGCAGCTCCTGGTGCTGGTGGTGCTCGAAAACGAGGCCTACGGCTACGCCATGGTGCGCGCCTTCCGCGAGCTCGGGTACGAGGTCGAGGAGAACACCCTCTATCCCCTGCTGCGCCGGCTGGAGAAGCGCGGCCTGGTCGAGGGGAAATGGGAGGTCGGCGAGGAGCGGCCGCGTAAGTTCTACGCCGTCACCAAGGCGGGCCGCGATTTGCGCCGGGAGCTGCTGGCGATCTGGGACCGCCAGGACGAGATCATCCGCCGGACTATCAAGGAGAGCAAGAATGCCTAAGAAACTGGACGATTACCTGGAAGAGATCAGCCATTACCTCACCGACGCCGACGAGCGCGAGGAGGTCCTCAGCGAGCTCCGCAGCCATGTCCTTGAGCGGGCGGAGCAGGAGGGCGGCACGGACGCGGCCGTCGAGAAGGCCATCGCCGCCCTGGGCCGGCCCCGGCAGGTGGCCGAGAAATACCTGGACGACAAGCCGATCATCGCCCCGGCCCTGCGCCGCTACCTCTTCCGCTATACCTCGCTGCTGTTCGCCATCCACCTCGTCTTCATCGGGCTTGCCGTCGCCATCGGCAGGAGCTATATCGTATTCCCCTTCCTTTTCGTGCCCCGCCTGGGGATCATCGACGCCGTCATGTACATTCCTATGGCCCTGCTGGCCGACTTTGGCCTGGTCGCCCTCATTCTCTATTTCGTCACCCGCAGCCGCAGGGACGTCCGCCTACCCTGGCCGAGGCTCGCCCTCGACCTGGACCGGGTGAATCCACGGACCGCTGGCTCAATGGTGGCGAACCTGCTGGGCGGCGGCCTCATGCTGGCCATCGCCTGGATCCTCATCCTGCTCCTGAGGACGCACGGCGCCTTCTTCCTGGTGCGCATCCCGGCGGGCGAGTTCGAGCCCCTCCTGCGCCCCGTTCCCGGCCGCCTGTTGTCGCTGGTCGTGATCGCCCTGCTGGTGGCCGGCGCCCTGGAGCGCTTCATCAAGGCATTCGCACGCTCCCGGCTCGTGCGCTGCGGGGTCACGGCAGTCTCCGACGGCTTCGCCCTGCTGCTGATCGCGGCGGCGCTGAGCGTGATGAATCCCGGCATGTTCACGGCCAGCGTGCCCGCCAGGCTCCATGCCTGGCTCAATAAAACGCTGATCTGGATCCTGCTTGTCACGGCCCTGATCGTCGCCGTCGACTTGGTAACGAACCTGGTGCGCCTCGGCCGCCGGCGCCTGGTAAAATGACGCTGCCGGCAGGCATGGGAGTCCGCTGATGAGGATCGCCAAGAGGCTCCTCTTCCTGGCGTTGCTCGTCTTCTGGATGCTCGCGGCCTAGGCAAGGGGGCCGGCTTCCCCGGGGCATTTCCCGGTATCAGCGCCGCTTCAGCTCCTCGATCCGCTGGCGGGCCCTCTCGTTCCCGGGATTGAGCCGCAGGGACATTTGGTAGCTCCCCAGCGCCAAATCGAGCTGGTTGTTCTTGACGTAGGCCTCAGCCAGGCAGCCGTAGGCATTGGACGAGCGCGGGTACTCGCGGACGATCAGCTGGAACAAGGCGATGGCGTCGCCCAGCTTGCCGGAGTTCAGGATGCGGTAGGCCAGAAGGTTGAGCGACTCCTCGCTGAAGAGGACCTCCTTGTCCCCGGACTCCTTCAGCTCGGCGAATTTCTTCAGCCCCGCCTCCACTCCCCCGTCGGCGACCTCTTTGCCGACCAAGTCCGCCGCGAGCTCGCCGCGCACGAACGTGTCGGCCGTGTCGATCTTCATGCCCGAGACCTGTCCCTGGGCATCCCTCTCGAAGGAGATGGTGACGAAGCCGAAATCGTCGATCCACTCGCCGGCGCTGGCGGTCGGCCGGAAACGGGCGGTGGTCTTGTCGGTGGGATCGTAGACGGCGAGCCGGCCCTCCTGCACGAGAACCGTCATGTCGGCGTTCACCGCCGCGAAGCGGTAGGTGCCGGGATAGGGTGCCAGCTCGGCGGGAACGTCCGAAGCGGGAGGCGCCTGCCCGCTCCGCGGCAGAAAGGCCACCTCGTGCACGGCCATCTCCCGCGCCCGCCCATCGCCGCCTCCCTTGAACGTCAGGTAGACCCGCGGGGTCAGCTTGCAACGCCAGCGGCCGCGCTCGTCCTCGCGGTTGAAGGGCAGCACCGTCCGGCCCGGGACATCGAGCGCCAGGTTGCCCTCCCTGGCCATGACCGTGAAGCTCCGCCCCTTCCGAAGATGGGAAAACTTGCCCAGATATGGGGCGAATGCGGTCTCGGCCGCGCCGGCCATCCCGGCTTGCCCCGCCAGGCGGTGCTCCAGCACTTCGATCTCCCTGCCGTTGAACTTGCTGCTCGCCGCCGACCGCACCTCCATGATGCGGATATGGCCCGAATCGACGAAATCCACCTCGAAGGCGGTGCTGTCGACCGGGATCCAGCCGGCCGGCCCCACATGGACCTCATTCCAGCCGTGCTGGCCGAATCCGCCGCCGAAGTTCGGCACGTACAAGGCGCCGAAGACGACCCGGGCCGGGATGCCCACGGCCCGGCAGAAGGCGGCCAGCAGCATGGAATGGGAGCCGCAATCCCCGGCGCGGAGGTCGTAGGTCTTGCGGGCGGTTACGCCGCCGGGGATGGCGTAGCCGATGTTCTCGGCCACCCAGCGGCTCAAGCGGGTGGCCGCCTGCCAGCAGTCCGCGGCGCCGGCGGTGATCTCCCGGGCCTTGGCCACGAGGACCGGGTCGGTGGACTCAATAAAGCGATCGGGCTCCAGGTATTCTTTCAGACGGCCGTCGCCATGGAACTTCGGCGGGAAAGGGGGCGCGTCCTTTCCGTCGTAGCGGGCATGCTCGATCTCCAGCACTCCGTCGATGAGGTTGTCCTTGACCGTGCCCGTGAATTTCTGCCCCGGCACGTTCAGGTCGGCGGCCGTCAGGACGGCACCGGTCGGCTCGATCTTCACCTTCAGCTTCATGTACGTGATCGCCGTCACATCGGCGATGGAGACGTTGGACTTGGTGAAGAACGAGGCGTCCATGTTGGCCACCTTGATGCGGTCAACGACGCGGCGGTCGCTCAGGTACACCTTGCGGCCGCTGACCGCGAACTGGACGAAGAAGTCGCTTTCGGGATCGAGCCAATAGGTGGTCTTCACCCCGGTCTTCTCGTTGGCCTGCTCGATGACCAGGCAGGGATAGTCCCTGCCCGCCAGCGTGATCCGCTCCTCCCCGATCTTCCGGAACATCGAGCGCTGCACCTCCTCCTCCACCATCTCGAGGACGTCGCAGCGGAGCTCGTCGGCATGGTTGGCGAGGAACTCCCTCTTGACCCTGCGGAACACCTCGTCGCCGCCGATCAGCAGGCCAGGGGTGATGGCGACGCGCTTGGTCTCGCCGCGCAGCGTCGAGTGCAGGATGGCCTCGGTGGCGGTCGTCCGCAGCGAGAAGTCGAATCGCGCCTGGCCCTGGTCAATGCGGATGTCGGCCTGGAGGCTTCTGCGCGTCGCGGCATCGAGCAGGGAGTTGACCTTGATCTTGCTGTTGAACTGGCTTCCCAGCGCCGAGAGCATGAGGAACATATCGGCTTCCTGCTCGACGATATCCCGCCCCTCCCTGCGCAGCGGCGTCTCGCTGATCTCGAGGTAACCGCAGACGACGCCGTTGATCTCGATGGCGAAGTACGCCTTGTCGGCGCCGGCCGCGGCGCCGCTTTGGGCCCGCAGGCTGCAGGCGAGCGCCAGGACGCCGGCCAGGCAGATCCACAGGGCCGGCCGGATGCGATTCTTGGCTGTTTTCATTTTATTCCTCCTCTCCCCTCATCCTTAAAATTTCCCGGGCCGGCGGCGATGCCTTCGCGCCGAGGCGACCCGTTGCTCACGGCAAGCGCAAGTGCTCGTCATTCTCCCGCTTGACGCGCGGCCCCAGGCGCGCCAGCCACAGGAAGAGAGCCAGGCCCACCAGCGGCAGCAATACCTGCAGGGGCCAGGGCGCCGCCGCCAGCCCGGCGGCGCTGCCGCGCCGCGGAAAATATCTCATCTCAAGCCCGAGCGCGATCACGGCGCCGACGCCCATCATGGTCAGGAGCGGGAAGGTCATGCCCCTGGCCCCAAGGCGCCAGACCCCCAGGTAGCAGCATGCGACCAGGGGCGGCCAGGCCGAGGCCAGCAGGTTGATCAAGGAGAAGCGGGCGAAGAACTGGGCGGAAGCGCCCCGATCGACCAGGGCCAGCAGCGTCAGCCATGCCCAATAGGCGATGACGGCCCCCAGCCCGAGGCCGAGCTTGGCGCGCACGACGTCGCGGTCGCGGATCGGCAGCTGGCGCAGGAAGGCATAGGACTCGCCGCGCTCGCTCCAGAGCACGGAGCTGGGCAGCCAGATGAAGACGAAGAGCACCGCTCCCCGGCTGCCGACCAGAGGCATGAGCGAAAAGGTCAGGAAATGGGTGATGTAGAAGAATGAGCTCCTGCGGATGATGCTCAGCATCTCAGCCTCCCTGGGTCAGATGGATCAGCACGTCGGACAGCCGGGCGTTCTCGACGCGGACGTCGCCGGCGGCAATGGCTTCGGCCAGCTCCGGGCGCAGCGCCGGGAAGTCGGAGCACAGGCCGGCGCTGCCGAAGGGGTGACGGCTGATCGCGGTCAGCCTCGCCGCCAGTGCCGCGGTCAGCGCCCGGTCGCGGAAATGGACCCATTTCCAGCGCGCCAGCAGGTCTTCCTTGTCCGCGCAGAGGAGAGCGGCTCCCCCGCCGATGAACAACACCTGCTCCGCCACCTCGTCCAGGCCATCGGACACGTGCGAGCTGATCAGGACCGCCTTGTCGCCGCCGGCGGTAAAATCGCGAAGCGTGCCCAGCAGGAAGCGGCGGTTGGCGTCGTCCAGGCCGGCGGCCGGTTCGTCGAGCAGCAGCAGATCGGGATGGTGGCAGAGCGCCAGGGCCAGCGAAAAGAGCGTCCGCTGGCCCGGCGAGAGAAGGCGGAACCGCTTGTAAGGGGAGATCCGGAAGCGTTCCAGAAGGCCATAGAGCATGGCGCCGTCCCAGCGGCTGTAGAAAGACGAGGCAAAGCGGGCGTTCTCGACCAGGGTATAGTCCGGATAGTAGGGCGGCTCCTGGGGGCAATACCCGATCCGGTCCTTGATCTCCCTCTCGTTCTCCGCGTAGCCGAGCTGGAACAGGCGCAGCTCGCCCGCGTCGGCGGCAAACTGTCCGGCCAGGATCTTGATCAGCGTCGTCTTGCCCGCGCCGTTCGGCCCGAATACGCCGAGGATCGCGCCTGCAGACAGCGTCAGCGAGACCTTGCCCAGGCTGAATCCCTCGTATGCCTTGCACAGGTCACGCGCTTCAATCATGGGCAGCATGGTTCTCCTCCTCGATGCCGCGGATGAGCTTCACCAGGTCGTCGGGACGGATGGAGAACTTCGCCCCGCTGCGGACGATGCGCGTCAGTTCGCCGCGGAACTCCTCCAGCTTGCGCTCCCGCAGGCGCTCCGGCTCTACCGCGGCCACGAACGATCCCAACCCGGGGCGGGAGATGATGCAGCCCTCGTTTTCCAGGTCGAAATAGGCGCGCTTCACCGTGATGACGCTCGTTTTGAGCGTCTCGGCCAGCTCCCGGATCGAGGGCAGCCTGTCGTTGGCGGCCAGTTCGCCCGATGCGATGGCGTCCCGGACCTGGTCGGTGATCTGCTTGTACATCGGATCGAGGCTGGCAACTGACAAAGATATGAACAATCGCTCCTCCGCTTTACTGAGCATACCTTATATATACAGTAATATAATTTCACATTCCCGTCAACAATTTTCTCCACATTCCGCCCTGGCGAGCCGACATGGTTCCAAGACGCTCCGTTCGCGGCCCTGCTTCCCCCGAGCAGGTCGCTCCTTGGAACGGTGAATGGAAGTCCGTTCTCATCAATCCGCTCCATTCGCCTGCCGATTCATCTCCGGGGGCGTTTTCCTCCCGCACTTGCGCTATAATCCCCGAGGGAGAGCAGTATGAATCGTCAGGGCCGGGAATCGTTGAAAGACACGGTGCGCAAGCGGGTCGATTTTTCCCGGACGCAGCAGAGCCAGGGCGTCCCCGAGCCGCCGTGGCAGAAGCCCGTGCCGGCCGGGAGCAGGACCATCCCCCTGCCCCTTCCCGGAAACTGGAGCGTCCCTGACTGCGGCCTGCAGGAGGCGATCTCCCGCCGCCGGTCGCACCGCCGCTTCCTGCCCCGGCCGCTGTCCATGGATGAGCTGTCGTTCCTGCTCTGGGCGGCGCAGGGGCTACGCAAGACGGCGTCGGCCCATGGGAATTTCCGCACCGTCCCCTCGGCCGGATGCCGCCACGCCCTGGAAACCTATGTCGCCGCCCTGCGCGTCGAGGGGCTCGCAACGGCCCTCTACCGCTTCCTCCCCCATGGCCATTCCCTGGTCGAGGTGACCCGGCGCGACCGCCTGGCGTCGCTCCTTTCCGACGCGGCATTTGGGCAGCGTTTCTGCGGCGACGCCGCCGCGACGTTCATCTGGACGACCGTGCCCGCGCGCATGGAGTGGCGCTACGGCGAGGCCTCCTACAAGGTGATTGCCCTCGACGCCGGCCACGCCTGCCAGAACCTCTATCTGGCCTGCGCAGGGATCGGCTGCGGCGCCTGCGCCGTGGCCGCCTACGACCAGGAGCGGATGGACGAGCTGCTGGGCGTGGACGGCGACGAGGAGTTCACGATCTACCTGGCGGCGGTCGGCAAGATTTAAAACGAGCTTTCGTGACGCGTAACGCGTGACGCGTGACAAGCAACAGCATTCATCGAACTCCAGAAAAAGTGCGGAAGATAAAAAATG
Organism: Candidatus Aminicenantota bacterium; assembly: GCA_027318645.1. GTDB lineage: Bacteria > Acidobacteriota > Aminicenantia > UBA2199 > UBA2199 > UBA2199. The sequence continues at coordinate 2,327 of DAHVOV010000402.1, read as the reverse complement.
CCGTGTTCTCCTGTAGAGGCCACTCATCATGTTTCACCAGCAAGCCAGGTCTACTTATCGCCGGACTGAACTGCCAAAATATCAATTCAGCACTTTCCATAATGTTCGTCACCTTGCGGTTTCTCGTCACGCGTCACGCGTTACGCGTCACCTTTGCTCGTGGTTCCGCCGCCACTGCCATGATCACTACCAACTGGAGCTAATCTGTGGTACTAAAACCCATGATGGACCTGCAACGCAACAACCTGGACAGCTCCACCTCCCCCTATCTCCGCCAGCACCTGGACAACCCGGTCTGGTGGCAGGAATGGAGCGCGGAGGTCCTGGCGGCGGCCGCGGCGCAGGGCAAGCCCATCTTCGTCTCCGTCGGCTACTCGACCTGCCACTGGTGCCACGTCATGGCCGCCGAGGCCTTCTCCGACGCCGAGACGGCCCGCTTGCTGAACGACCGGTTCCTGTGCATCAAGGTCGACCGCGAGACGCGTCCCGACATCGACCAGTACCTGATGCGCTTCGCCCAGGAACAGAATGGAAACGGCGGCTGGCCGCTGAACGTTTTCCTCACCGCCGACCTGCGCCCGGTCCTGGCGCTGACCTATGCCCCCCCACGACCGCGGCAGGGCATGGCCTCGCTGCGGCTCATCGCCGAAAGGGTCTTGGAGTACATCCGCGAACATGACCGGGACATCGGACCCTTTCATTTCCGCGATGAGGCGCCGGCGATCGCCGATCCTGACCGGGTCGCCGACGGGGTGCTGGCACCGTTCGATCACCGTCATGGCGGCTTCGGGTCGGAGCCGAAGTTCCCGCCCCATTCGACGCTGCTCTACATGCTTTATGCCCTCTGCGCCGGGGCCCACCCCGGGCTGGAGCACGCCTGCCGCCTGACGCTGGAGCGGATGCGCCGCGGCGGCCTGCACGACCACCTGCAGGGCGGGATCTTCCGCTATTGCGTCGACCGCGAATGGACGGTGCCGCACTTCGAGAAGATGCTGTACGACCAGGCCATGGCCCTGTGGTGGTCGGCGCTGGCAGCCCGCGTTCTCGGCGACGATGCGCAGGAGAGAATGGCGGAGGGAATCGTCCGCTGCCTGGAGGAGACCTTCGCCCTGGACGGGCTTTTCGCCGCCGCCTTTGACGCCGATACCGGCCATCGCGAGGGGGCGACCTACCTGTGGGGCGCCGGGGAGATCGAGGCCGTCCTGGCCCCGGACGAATTTTCCGAGTTCCGCCGCTCCTACCTACTCCCAGCCGGGGGGAACTTCCACGGCGCCGTGCACCTGGCCCGTCTGGACGACCGGCCGCTCCAGGCCGTCGAGGAAAAGCTCCTGTCCCGGCGGCGGCAGCGGCCGCAGCCCGAACGCGACGACAAGCTCCTCTGCGGCACCAACGCGCTGGCCGCCTGCGCCCTGATCCAGGCGGCCCGCCTCCTCGAACGGTCCGCCTGGGAAGAGCGGGCCGCCGGCATCGTCCGCCGGCTGCTGGAGGTATTCTGGGACGGCCGGCGCCTGGGCCACTCCCTCGTCGCCGGCTCGCTCCAGGAGCAGGAGTTCCTGGAGGATGCGGCGGCCCTGCTGCTGGCGGTCACGATGCTGCGCGAAGGCGACGACGGCTGGATAGGCCTCATGAACGCGCTGTCGCGCCATGTATCCACCTTCCGCAGGGCTGGGCGCTGGATCGGCTCGCGCGCCACCGACTTCCAGGAGATGGACGCCCCATGGTTCGACCACCCGATCCCCTCCCCGGTCTCGCTTGCCGTGCTGGGGCTGGCGCGCGCCGCGGTCCTGGAAAACGGCGCCCCCGAGGCCGCCGAGTACCGGCCGCCCCACCAGGGCGATTTCTTCAATATCGCCGTCCTGTTCAGGCGCGGCCTGTTCCACCAGGTCCATGCGCCCCGCCTCATCCCCTGGGCGAAGCTCCCGGCCAACTCCATCCAGGTCCGCGATGCCCACGAATCCGACTGCTATGACGGCGCCTGCCGGCCGTTGCCGATCTGAAATACAACGGCATCCAGTGTCAGTGACAGTGTCGGTGTCAGCAAGAAACTTGACGAACGATAAAAGTGGTAGTGATAGTGGTAGTTGTAGTGCAGTATAGACAGAAGCTCTCGTGACGAGTGACAAGTGACGCGTGACAAGTAGCAGCAATGGATAGATCTGTCGTGATTCGGAAAAGCTGTGGATTTATTATGACATCCAATTATGACGATCAGCCCCTGATTAGAAATCTTCAGCGCCCAAGCGAATTGGCCTTCGTTACGTCGAACGTCGAACCTCGAAACCCACTCGGAGCTGACGCTCCTCGGGGACGCCGCCCCTAGCGGGGCC
>DAHVOV010000401.1 GCA_027318645.1 Candidatus Aminicenantota bacterium | reverse complement strand
GCCGCCTGTTCCAGCACATCGGAGCGCATGCCGTAGCCGTCGCGCAGCCGCTTCAGGTACTCCTCGATGCTGACCAGCGCCGAGAAATAGCTCAGCTTGAGGAACATGTACTCCAGGATGATGGAGGGGTGCTCGGTGTTGCGCATGGTCTGCTCCAGCTCCTTCACGGCGTTGAAGAAGCGCAGCAGCTCGACCTCGCTGACCTCCTTGACCATCTCGCGGATCACCGGCACGTTCTCGGGGTTGAGGTTGTGCAGGCGCTCCGACCCGGGAATGGACTTGATGACGATCACGTCGCGGAGGAAGCGCAGGTACTCGGTGTAGAAGAAGCGCACGTCGGTGCCGCGCTCGATGAGCTCGTTGATGTGCGACAGGATGCCCTGGCGGTCCTGGGTGAAGACGTCGCGGGTCAGGGCGATGAACGTCTCCTCGGCGATGATGCCCAGGATGGCCACCACGTCGTCGTCCTTGACGTCGCCGCTGGAGATGGCGATGGCCTGGTCGAGGATCTTCTTGGCGTCGCGCAGGCTGCCCTCGGCCGAGCGGGCGATGAGGTACAGGGCGTAGTCGGAGACGCGGATGCCCTCCTTCTGGCAGATGTCCTTCAGCACGCCCTTGATCACCTCGAAGGGGATGCGCTTGAACTCGAAGTGCTGGCAGCGCGAGACGATGGTGGCCGGGATCTTGTGGAAGTCGGTGGTGGCCATGATGAAGATCGTGTGCTCGGGCGGCTCCTCGACGGTCTTGAGCAGGGCGTTCCAGGCGGCGTTGGACAGCATGTGCACCTCGTCGATGACGACGATGCGGAAGCGGTTCTTCAGCGGCTTGTACTTGACCGTCTCGCGCAGGCTGCGCACCTCGTTGACGCCGTTGTTGGAGGCGCCGTCGATCTCCATGTAGTCGGCCGACTTGTCCTCGGTGATCTCCAGGCAGGTCGGGCACTGGTTGCAGGGCTCGATGGCCGGCCCCTTCTCGCAGTTCAGCGCCTTGGCCAGGATGCGCGCCGAGGAGGTCTTGCCCACCCCCTTCATGCCCGAGAAGATGAGCGCCGGGTAGACCTTGTTCATGGCGATGGCGTTCTGCAGGGTCTTGCAGATGGACGCCTGGCCGATCAGGTCGGCGAATTTCTGCGGCCGGTATTTCCTGGCTAAGGCAAGGTACATGGTTGGCTCTCTTTCCAACAGGGCCCAGGAGGCCCCGGTCGCCTGCGGGATCCTGCTTATTGCTGCTACCTTCCGGTCCTGACAAGGTTCGCAGGCCCGCACCGCCGGGCTCCTGGGCCGCTGGTACGCTTTTGCCGGGGCCGCCCCGGCCCCGGTGGAACAGGCGCAACGGAGAGGGTGGGATTCGAACCCACGGTACCGTTTCCAGTACACACGCTTTCCAAGCGTGCTCCTTAAACCGCTCGGACACCTCTCCAAGCACAAGCGCCATTTTATACTGGAACGATGCCGAAAGCAAGGGCTTTCTCGATCCCGGTGACAAGTAACAAGTGACGAGTGACGAGGAAGGCATCAAGAACTTCAGGGAAGAAGGAGGGAAAGGCAGAGGGAAGACAGAGTGGGAAAGAAACATTGCATTTCACGAGCTTTTAGGTCCCATGTGTCACGTACCGCGCTACCAGCCCTGTGAACACAGAATAGTTGTCATTGCGGTTACTTGTCACTCGTCACGCGTCACTTGTCACTAAGTTCGGTAAGTTTTGCGCCGATTTCTGAAAGCATTAAGGGCGGGGCCGTTTGCGGTCCGGCCCCGCCCGGGGGGAGGGAGGAAATAGAGCGCGTCAGCTAGGAGAAGCCATCGGGCCGGCGGGAGCGGGCAAAGCCGGCCCGCGGTGCAAGGAGTTCATGTACTCCGCGAAGAGCGGGCGCGCCACCTCGGCCAGGCCGCGGCTGCGCTCCTCGAAGATGCTCCACAGGGTGAACGACGTGTCGACCACGCCCAGGTACATGATGGCCGACGTATGCGGGTCGAGCTCGGCGCGGAACAGGCCGGCATTGACCCCGGAGCGGATGGCCTGCTCGGCGCTCTCCTTGAGCCCGTGGATGGTCGCTTTGAAGCGCTGGCGAAGCTCGCTGTCGCCGGCGTAAAGGGCGTCGCTGAACACGGTGCGGTAGAGGCCGGGGAATTCCTCGAGATAGGCAACCAGGAACTGGAACAGGGCCTCGAGCCACTGCTCGGGACCGAGCCCGCGCCCCGCCATCCCGGCGTACTCCTCCTGCAGCTGGAGCTCCGTGACCTCCAGGATGCGGAGGAAGATCTCGTTCTTGGACCTGAAATGCTTGTAAAGGGCGCCCTCGGCGACGCCGACCTCCAGGGCGATGCGCTTGGTGGTCACGCCATTCACGCCCTTCCGGTCGACCAGGCGCAGGACGGCGCTGATGATATCCGCCTTGCGCTTCTCGAGGAACCTGTCAAATCTCCCGTTCATTTTTGCAAAAGTGAATACTCACTCACCTATTTTATAAAAATAATCCCTTCTGTCAATAGGCAGAGCTTATTTCGTTGTGGAGAATTCCAGCAGGAGCTTTTTCAGGCCGTCGACCTTGTATTTCGCTTTTCGGGCCAGCGAAGTGGCAAAATCCAGCAATTCCATGGCGGTCGATATGTCTTCGGCCGCAGCGGTTCCCTCGCGTGGACGCACCAGGCGGGATTCCCACAGAATGGCCTCCCGCAGCCGCTCCGCGAAGACGGCGAAAGCCTCCTTGCTGAAGAATGTCTCTCCCTGGAACGAATTCACCTTGAGGATCTCCGCCAGGCGCGGCTCATCCAGCTGGGCCAGCAGCAGCTTCGCCATGGCCATGGCGGCCCCCTCCCCTGCCGCAGGAGCTTCCCTGACGAACGCGGCGATCCTACCGGCATTCTCGCAGAAAAAGCGGACCAGCGCCGCTTCGACCAGGATGGCCTCCCCGGCAGTGCCCTGGTCGCGCAGCGCCGAGGCGACGGCCTCGTCGAGGCGCAAGGCGTCCCAGCTCCCGTCACTGCCCGCGGTCACGGCGCGCAAACCGGCGGCCAGCAGCAGGCGCCCGGCGACCGCTTCCTCGCGGCCGGCGCCCGTGGCGGGGATCCCGGCATCCTCTGATGCCTGCTTGGGCAACGCCGCCAGCGGCCCGGCGTCGCGGTATTTGAGCAAGCCGGCGACGATCGCCTCGACGATCGCGCGCGGATCGGTCCCGGCGAGCGCAGCGAGCGCAGCGGCCGCGGCCGAGCCGATCCTTCCCGCCCCTTCCTCGATCTCCAGCCAGAGGGAGTTCTCCTCCTTTCCGCCCGCTGCCGCCCCGAGCACGGCCAGGAAGCGTTTGGCAAGTTCGGGCCGGCAAAGGCCGCGCAGCGCCTCGTGCAGGGCCGGGAGCGCCATCTCGCGCTCGGCATCCTCCAGGCTGGGTACGCCGCGCCCCTGGAGAAAGGCGGCCAGCTTCTGCAGCCTGTTGTCGGCGCCATCGCTCCTCTCCTCGATGTCGAGGAACACCTGGGCCTGGTAGGCGCCCAGCTCGAGGTACAGCCCCCTCTCGCAGACCTCGCCGCTGGCGCGCAGGTACGACAGGCCCGACGCCAGGTCGCGGAACACGACGAAGCGGCCGGCGGCAGCGCTCAGCCCCAGTCCCTTGCCCAGCTCCTCCTGGCGCAGGACGCGCGGGCCGCCGAAGGGGTCCTCGGCGGCGAAGGCGGCGGACACGCGGATCCAGCCGGCAACGGAGGCGAAGCGGTTGTGGAAGACCACCAGGCCGCGCGCGTCGCCGTCGAGGTTGGAGAAGGCGATGACGTTCTCGTCGACGCCGCCGTCGGCAACGAAGAAGTCGTACAGGCGGAAGTCCTCCACGCCGGCGAACAGCGCCCGCCGCCGCAGCAGCGGGAAGATGCGCCGCTCGTGGCTGCGGATGAACTCCCCGTCCGGGCGCTCGTCCAGGTAGGCGCGGCGGTACTCCATGCCGTACTTCTCGCGGAAGCCCTCGACCTGGCCGTGGCCGAACATGGGCAGGCCGGGAAGCGCGGCCAGCAGGGTGCAGGCGCCGAAGTACTTGTCGCCGCCGCCGAACTGCGCCCAGGCCGTATCCTCGTCGGGGTTGTTCATGAAGTTGACGAAGCGCCGCAGGATCTCGGGGTTGAACTCCAGGGCGTTCTTCAGCGACTGGCGGAACTTGGCGTTCTCCTCCATCTTCAGGAAGTTCATGAAGGCGCTGTTGTAGACGCGGTGCATGCCCAGCGTGCGCACGAAGTACGACTCCATGAGCCAGAAGGCCTCGGCCAGCAGCAGGGTGTCGGGGGCCTCGCGGGCCATGCGGTCGACCACCTCGCGCCAGAACTCCCAGGGCATGAGATGGCGGAACTGCTCCGCCGTCATGCCCATGCCCGCCCGCGAGGGGATGTCGCCGCCGGCGCCGGGCGGCGGGTACCACAGCCGCTGGTAGTGGCGCCGCGCCAGGGTCATGGCGGCGTCGAAGCGGATGACGGGGAACAGCCGCGCCACGCCCTGGATGGCCTGCATGACCGCCTCGCGCACGTCGGGGCGCAGGTAGTTCAGCTGCGCCGTGTCGTTCCAGGGCATGCGCGTGCCGTCGTTGCCGTGGTAGATGTAGCGCTCGCGGCCGCTGCGGCGGTCGACCCACTTGAAGACCACGGCGGCGTCGCTGCGGTCGTAGTAGTGGTCCTCCAGGTAGATGCCCACCCGCGGGTCGCCGGACAGGTCCTCGCCGCTGAAGCGGTAGGAGGGGAAGGGGCTGTGGTCCAGGGAGACGAACCACTCCGGGTGCTCGATCACCCAGGGCGAGTCGATGCCCATGTGGTTGGGGACCATGTCCGACGCCAGGCGGATGCCCCGGGCCCAGGCGCGGGCGCGCAGGTTCTCCAGCGCCGCCTCGCCCCCCAGGTCGGCGGCGATCTCATAGCGGTACAGGGAGTACGCCGACGCCATGGCCTCGGGGTTGCCGCAGGCCTGCTTGATGCGCCGCGAGGCGGGGCTGCGCTCCCAGACGCCGATGAGCCAAAGCCCGGTGAAGCCCCAGCCGGCCAGGCGGTCGAGCTCCTCGTCGGGGATGGCGTCCAGGGTGGCGATGGCGCGGCCGTAGGAGCGGCTCAGCTGGTCGAGCCAGACGTAGACCGTCTTGGCCATCAGCACCAGGCGCGGCATCCACTCGCGGTCGGGGCTGAAGCGCTCCGCCGCCTCCTCGCCTCCCTCCTGCCGCTCCTGGCGCTCGGCCAGCGCGGGGTCGAACACCGCCGCCGGGCCCGCGCCCGGCGGGAACGCCTTCTCGTCCTCGCGGATCAGGTCGCCGCCGAGGAGCAGGCGCTCCAGGTAGCGGCCCAGCAGCAGCCCCCACTTCTCGCGGATATAGCGCAGCTGGCCGGCGAGGGAATCGGGATAGGCCTGGGCCGGGCTGCGCAGCATGTCCACCAGGTTCTGGCCGTCGGGGCCGAAGGGCGGCAGCGCGGCGAAGAACTCCCGCGCCAGGCCGGGCAGCAGCGGATAGGCCGCATCGCGGGCCAGCTCGGAGTCGGCGAACAGCTCGCGGAACGGCGCAAAGGCCGGATTGGCATTGGCCAGCCAGAGCAGGAGCATCTCCTCCAGGGCCACCTCGCGGTTGGGGACGCCCTGGATGGTGCCCAGCAGGTGCTCCTCGGGGGAAATGCGCCCCTGCTGGACGTCCAGCGGCGGGAAGTCGCGGCAGAAATGCAGCAGGGCCCGGCGCACCTCGCCGGCGCCGGCCTTCTTTTCCAGCTCGGCCAGCAGCTCGCGGAAGGCGCCGGGGCGGACCTGGGCGGCGTACAGCGCGGCCACGTGGTGCAGGATCTCGTCGATCAGCCCCATGGCGTTCAGCGCGCCGGCGTGGACGGGGCCGGCCGCGGCGGCCGCGCCGCGGCCTTCGTTCATCTTCTGGGCGAACACGCGCACGGCCTGGTAGTCGGCCAGCACCACGTTGCCCGACAGGGAGAACAGCGCCTGGTTGAACTGGTAGCGGCGGCGGCTGTCGAGGGAGATGTGGAACTCGCGCCGGGCGCCGGAGGCGGCCGCAGGGGCGGACCCTTCCAACGCGGCCAGCCTCAGGAATCGCTTCACGCTCCTCCCCTCCTCTTGCCCGGGCCGGTCAGTTGAGGTCTGAACCGTTCACCTCGTCGAAGTCGACCTCGCGCACGCGCTTGAGGTCGCGGCGCTTCTCCACGTGCAGGCGGATCTCGTCGGCCAGCTTCCGCGCGCCTGGGATCGCCCGCAGCAGCATCTCGGGGTTGGAGCGGTCGGAGGTCTGCAGGCGGATGTTGCCGAGCCGGAACAGGCGGTAGAGGAACGGCGCCTCCAGCGTGTAGTCCTTCACCCGGTACAGCTCCATGGCGCTGGTGCGCTTGGAGAGGATGCCGCTGCTGACGCGGATCCGCTCGCTGGTGATCTCGTAGCGCAGGCAGCGCACGACGAGCCAGCGGTAGAAGGCATAGGCCAGCGGCGCCAGGGCGACGATGAAGGCCGCCGCGAGCGCGACCGGCCCCATGGGCTCCAGCTTGGGCCAGAGCAGGACCACCGCCGCGGCCGCGGCGGCGAAAACGAGGAAACAGACCAAATAGACGCCGAAATTGATCAGCTGCGACGAGCTTCCGGACCAGACCGCCTTTTCCTCCATGGAAGGACCTCCGTGTTCCCGCGATGACCTCGGTCAGAGACCGCCACGATAGCACATCCGCGGCGAAAATGGAACGGCCCCCAGCGGCTCAGGCCTCCCTCCCGGCGTTGGCGGCCGGGCGCCAGGCCGCGAACAGGAGCAGCGCCAGGAAGGCCATGATCGCCCCGAAATGGAACGGGGCGCTGGGCCCGAACCCGGACCAGCCGCCGATCCCGCTCCAGAGGAGACCGGCGATGAGCGAGGCGGGCAGGTCGGTCAGCCCCAGCACGGCGTTGTAGGTGCCGTAGGCCATGCCCCGCGCCTCGGCCGGGACCAGGTCGGCGACCAGCGCCTTGGCCGTGCCGTAGGTCAGGCCGTAGTAGGCGCCGTACAGGACATAGAGCGCGACGATCTGGCCCGCGCTGCGCGCCGAGGCCAGGCCCAGGTAGGTCAGGGCATAGAGCGCCCAGCCGGCCATCACCACGCGCCGGCGGCCGATGCGGTCGGAGCGCCTGCCGGCCAGCAGGGAGAGGACGGTGTAGACGAAGTTGAAGGCCAGGAGCATGGCCAGGATGCCGGTGATGGAGAGGCCGCGCTCCTGGGCGCGCAGGATGATGAAGGCGTCGGAGGAGTTGCCCAGCTCGAAGACGCCCACGATCAGGATGAAGCGGCGGAAATCCTTGCCCAACGACGTGAAGCCGAAGCGCGGCCGCGCCGCGGCGGACGCTGGCGCGGCGGGCCGCGTCTCGCGCGCGCCCAGGGCCAGGACGGCCACGGCCACGAAGGCGGGGACCAGGCTGGCGAGCACGAGGACGCGGAAGGTGCGGGCCAGCAGCTCGCCGCTCCCGCGCTGCAGGGTCCAGACGAGGGCCAGGGCGACCGCCAGCCCCAGGAAGGCGCCGGCCGTGTCGGCGGCGCGGTGGAAGCCGAAGGCCAGGCCGCGCTGTCGCGCCGGCGTGGAGTCGGCCACCAGGGCGTCGCGCGGCGCCGTGCGCACCCCCTTGCCGACGCGGTCCCCCCAGCGGGCGGCGGCCACCGTCCCCCAGGAGCCGGCGAAATAGAACAGCGGCTTGCACAGCGCCGATATGCCGTAGCCGAGAACGGCCAGGAGCTTGCGCCGGCCCAGCCGGTCGGAGAACCAGCCCGAGAAGAGCTTGAGCAGGCTGGAGGTCGACTCGGCCACTCCCTCGATCAGGCCGATGACGGCGGTCTTCACCCCGAGCACGTTCTTCAGGAACAGGGGCAGCGTATTGACCACCATCTCGCTGGACACGTCGGTGAGGAAGCTGGTGGCCGCCACGACCTTGACGTTGCGCGGCAGTTTCCCGCTGCCGCCGCTTTCTTCCATGTGCGCCTCCTGTGAACGGGTGCGAAGGCGATTATACTCCCGCGCCGCGGTCCGGCAAAGTCCGGCCTGGCCGGAAAATTGTCGCGCAGCGGCGATTCTGCTACAATGGCGGCACGATGAAGATCCGCCTCGCCGCTCCCCTGGCCTGCCTGCTGGCCGCCCTGCCCCTGCGCGCCGCCGGCCGCCCCCTGACCGTCGCCGCCACCATCTTCCCCGCCGTTGACATCGCCCGCCGCGTCGCCGGGGGCGGCGCGCGCGTCATCCTGGTCCTGCCCCCGGGCGCCTCGCCCCACACCTTCGAGCTGACGCCGGGCAAGGTGCGCGAGCTGCAGACGGCGCGGCTGATCTTCAAGATCGGCGGCGTGGACGATTGGATCGACGGCGTGGACGAGAGCCTGCCGCGCGCCCTCATCGTCCCCCTGCACGCGGGCATCGCCCGGATGGCCTCCGGCGGCCACGGCCATGGGGACGGCCACCGCCACGAGGACGGCCTGGACCCCCACTACTGGCTGAGCGCGGCCAACGGGGCGACCATGGCCGCGACGATCGCCGAGGCCCTGGCCAAGGCCGACCCGGCGCGCGCCCCGCAGTACCGGGCCAACGGCCGCGCCGTCGCCGCGGAGCTCATGGCCCTGCATGCCGAGCTGCGGGGCATGCTGGCCGGGCTGGGCGAGAAGCGGATGATCGTCCTCCACGACGGCTGGCGCTACTTCGCCGCCGCCTACGGCCTGGAGATCGCCGCCGTGTTCCAGGCCTCGCCCGGCCGCGAGCCCAGCCCGCGCGGCCTGCAGGAGCTCTACCGCGCCGCCCGCCGCATCCACGCCCGCGTCCTGTTCTCCGAGCCGCAGCTGCCCGCCGCCAGCGTCGAGCCGGTGCTGCGCGACCTGGGGCTGCGCCTGGTCGTGCTCGACCCCATCGGCGGCGCCGTGCCCGGCGACTCGTACGCCGGCCTGCTGCGCCGCGACGCCCGCGCCGTCGCTGCGGCGCTGGCCCGCTGACCATGGCGCCCATCCTGGAGGTCCGCGGCCTGACCGTCCGCTACGAGGGGATCGCCGCCCTGGCCGACGTCAGCTTCACCATCGAGAAGGAGGCCATCGTCGCCGTGATCGGCCCGAACGGCTCGGGGAAGACGACCCTGCTGAAGGCCATCCTCGGCCTGGTCCCCTATGAGGGCGAGGTCCGCCTCTTCTCCCGGCCGCTGCGCGAGGTCCTGCACCAGGTGGGCTACGTGCCGCAGCGCTTCGCCTTCGACCCCACCTTTCCGCTCACCGTCGAGGAGTTCATCGCCCTCACCTGCCGCACCCCGGAGCGCCTGCCGGTGCACGGCGTCCTCGCCGAGGTCGGCATGGGCGATCTCAAGGGCAAGCTGATCGGCGAGCTGTCGGGCGGGCAGATGCAGCGCGTGCTGCTCGCCCACGCCCTGCTGCACCGGCCGCGCATCCTCTTCCTCGACGAGGCCACCAGCGGCATCGACATCGAGGGCCAGGGAGACTTCTATTCGACCATCCGCCGCCTGAACCGCGAGCACGGCGTGACCGTCATCATGGTCTCCCACGAGGTCAACGTCGTCTACAAGCTCACCGACCGCGTCATCTGCCTGAACCGCGACCTGGTCTCGCACGGCGAGACGTGCACGGCGCTGACCCCCGAGGTCCTGCGCCGGCTGTACGGGGACAACGCGGGCTTCATGGCGCACGGCCACGGAGAGGGCCATGGCTGAGCTGCTGCTGCTCCCCTTCATGCAGCGCGCCCTGCTGGCCGGCCTGCTCTTTGGCCTGCTCCTCTCGCGCCTGGGCGTCTACGTCACCCTGCGGCGCATGGCCTTCTTCAGCGACGGCATCGCCCACGCCGCCCTGGCCGGCGCCGCCGTCGGCCTGCTCACCCGCTGCGACCCGCTGCTGGCGGCGCTGCTGTTCAGCGCCCTGCTGGCCGTCCTGATCTACTTCCTGGAGCGCAAGAGCCGCCTGCCCGTCGACTCGATCATCGGCATCCTGTTCACCAGCGGCATGGCCCTGGGAGTGGTGCTGATCAGCCTGCGCCCGGGCTACCAGCCCGAGCTGATCGGCTACCTGTTCGGCAACATCCTGGCCATCCGCGGCAGCGACCTGCTGCTGATCGCGGTCCTGGGGGCGCTGATCCTGGCCTTCCTTGTCTTCCGCCGCCGCCAGCTGACGCTGCTGGCCCTGGACCGCGAGATGGCGTGCATGGCCGGCATCCGCCCCGCGGTCTACGACCTGCTGCTCTACGTCGCCCTGGCCTGCGCCCTGGTGCTGGGCATCCGCGTCCTCGGCGTCGTCCTGATCAGCGCCATCCTGATCATCCCCGTGTCGACCGCCCGCCTGTTCTGCCGCTCGTTCCGGGCGCTCACCCGCTGGACCGTCGTCGTCGCCGAGTCCTTCGTCCTGGCCGGGCTGCTCCTCTCCTATTTCCTCGACCTGCCGACCGGCGCCGTGATCGTCCTGACCGGCAGCGCGGTCTTCTTCCTGGCCTTCCTGTCCCGCGCCGTGCTGCGCCGGACGCGCTAGGCCGGGGGACGTCTCTCCGTTGCCGATGAGATGCCGGGCCTTCCCGTCATATCTTTCCATATACAGGAGGCCGCGATGATGAACAGAAC
>DAHVOV010000078.1 GCA_027318645.1 Candidatus Aminicenantota bacterium | reverse complement strand
GCGTCCAGGAGGGGCGCCACCCGGTGGTGGAGGCCGCCTCGGGCCGCGGCTTCATCCCGAACGACCTGGCGGTCGCCGCCGACAACGAGCAGATCCTGCTCATCACCGGCCCGAACATGGGCGGCAAGTCGACCTACCTGCGCCAGAACGCGCTGATCGTCATCCTGGCCCAGGCCGGGCTGTTCGTCCCCGCCGCCCGGGCGCAGGTCGGCATCTGCGACCGCATCTTCACTCGCATCGGCGCCTCCGACTCGCTGCTGGAGGGCAAGTCGACCTTCCTGGTCGAGATGATCGAGACGGCCATCATCCTGAACAACGCCGGGCCGCGCTCGCTGATCCTGCTCGACGAGATCGGCCGCGGCACCTCGACCTACGACGGCCTCTCCATCGTCTGGGCCGTGGTCGAGTTCCTGCACGCCCTGAAGGCGCGGCCGCGGGTGCTGTTCGCCACCCACTACCATGAGCTGACCGAGCTGGCCGCTGTCCTCGAGCGCGTGCGCAACTGCCACATCGCGGTCAAGGAGTGGCAGGACAACGTCATCTTCCTGCACAAGATCATGCCCGGCCCCACCGACCAGAGCTTCGGCATCCACGTGGCCAAGATCGCCGGCATCCCGCACCCGGTCATCGAGCGCGCCAAGGACATCCTGCTCAACCTGGAGAAGAAGGAGCTGAACCGCCTGGTCAAGGAGCGCATCACCGGCCGCATCCAGAAGGCGCCGGCGGCCAGCGCCGGCCTCTTCCCCGAGGACATGGAGCTCAAGGTCTGGGACGAGATCCGCGAGAAGCTGCAGGAGGTCGACATCGCCCGGCTGACGCCGCTGGAGGCGCTCAACATCCTGCAGTTCCTCAAGGGCCGCAGCGAGAAGTTCCGCTAGGCCCGTCCCCCCGCAGGGGCCGCGCTCCTTGCCATCCCCCCGGAATGGGTTTATCATCGGGTATGGGCGCCGGCCGTTCCGGCCGGCGGATCCCATCAGGGGAGAGTGCTGGATGGAAATGGATGAAGCGGCCCTGGCCGGCGTCAAGGAGCGGAACCTGCAGCAGATCGCCCGCGAGGTCGAGGCGGGAAACACGCATCTCCGCTCGCTCCCCGCGTCCCTGTACGTCGACGTGACGAAACGATGCAACCTGCGCTGCCCCAGCTGCTTCCGCTCGGCGCCGGAGCATGCGCACGACGAATGGCCCGAGCTCGGCTTTTCCGCTTTCGAGCGCATCGCCCATGAGCTGTTCCCCGCCGCGTATCGGGTCATCCTCTCGGGCGGCGGCGAATCGCTGCTCCACCCCGACTTCCCGCGCATGCTGGAGCTCTGCCTGCGCTACCGGGTCAGGCCCTTGCTGTACACCAACGCCTCGACCCTGACGGCGGCGACGGTCACGCTCCTGGCCCGCTCCGGCGCCTATCTGGGGATCTCCATCGACGGCGCCACGCCGGAGACGTTCGAGAGGCTGCGCTTCCCCCTCAAATGGGAAAGGATGCTCCAGGCCCTGGACCTGATGCGCACGATCGGCCGGGAGGTCGGCAACGAGGATTTCTATCCCTACCTGGGCGTGGTGCTGCAGAACGACAACCTGGACGAGCTGCCGCTGTTCCTCGACCTGGCCCGGGAGTACGGCATGGAGCAGGTCAAGTTCTCCTCCCTCATCCCCTATTATCCCGGGCTGCGGGACAAGGTGCCTTCCCCGCGCGACCTCGAGAGGGAGCTGGTGAAGGCGCTGGAAAAGGCGAACGAGCTCGGCATCTACGTGTACGCGCCCGTCCAGGGGAACACCGAGTTTTCCGGCCGGCTGCAGGAGCTGCTGGACGTCAACGGCGGCCTGCCCTTCCGCATCCGGCGCAACAATCCCGACCGCTTCGTCCAGTATCCCCGCTTCGCCGCGCCGTCCTGCCAGATCCCCTGGGCGGAGTGCCTGGTCACCGCCGACGGGAAAGTGAACATCGGCTGCTGTTCGTCATACGAGCTGGGCGACCTGCGCCGGGACCCGTTCGCCGCGATCTGGAACGGCAGGAGGTACGCCAGGCTCAGAAGAACGGTCAACGGCCGCAGGCCGCTGCCGCCCTGCCGCAAGGGCGCCTGTCCCTTCCGCTGAGCCGCGGGCGCATGGCCCCGCTTCAGGGACGCCGGGATGCGCCGTCGCCCGCCAGCGCCGCCAGCAGCTCCAGGTAGGCGCGCGCCGTCCGCTCCCAGCTGAAGAGCTCCTGCCGCTCCCGCCAGCGGCGCAGCATCTCCGCGCCGGCGGCGGGACGCTCCAGGAACGAGGCCATGGCCTCGGCCACGCGGCCGGGGTCGGGACGGTCGACGAACAGGGCGCAGCCGCCGTACAGCTCGCCGAGCGAGGAGCCCGGCAGCAGCAGCGGCACCGTGCCGCACTGCAGCGCCTCCATGGGCGGCAGCCCGAACCCCTCATATTCCGAAAGATAGCAGCACAGGTCGAGGCTGGAATAGAACGGGGCGATCATCTCCTCGGGCAGCCAGGGCAGGCGCACGATCCAGTCGCGGTCGAGCCGGCGCCGCGCCGCCGGCGTCAGGCGGTCGGGGCCGGCGAGCAGCAGCACGGCGTCGCGGCCGCGGCGCAGCCGCTCTACCGCCGCCGCCGTCTCCGCGACGTGGCGCCGGCCGAACAAGGCGCCGAGGAAGCCGATCACCGTCCGCCCGGCCAGGCCGTGGCGCTCGCGGAAGGCGGCGATCTCGGCATCGTTGGCGCGGCGCAGTCCGGGCTGACGGCCGAGATGGACGACGCGGACGCGGTCGCGGCCGATGCCGTACCAGCGCCCGACCTCGCCGGCGCTGAACGCCGAGTCGGCCGCGACAGCGGCGGCGCGGCGCAGCCCCCAGCGGGCGCGCAGGTCGAGGGAGAGCCTCTCCTTCAGCGAGGTGTCGGCGGGGACGCCGCGCCAGGAGACGTCGTGGACCGTCACCAGCGTCGGCACGCCGGGGCGCAGCGGCGGCACGTTGTTGGGCGCCCACAGCCGGTCGCAGCCGTGCCGGGCGACCAGTGCGGGCAGCACGCCGTTCTGCCAGCGGAAAAAGCCGCCGGCGTAGGGGGCGACGACCGTCTCCACATTGGGCCAGGGGAGCGGCGCCTTCGGCGGGGCGGGAAGGAAGAGGACGAAGCGCTCGCCGGGAGCCAGCGGCGCCATTGCGGCGAGGACGTTCTGCAGGAAGCGGCCCACGCCGGTCGGGTGGTCGCGCCATTCGAAGCCGTCGATGGCCGCGATCACGGGAGCAGCCGGCGGTAGAAGGCGATGGTGGCGGCGGCGGTCGCCTCCCAGGTGAAGCGGGCGGCGTGGGCGCGGGCGGCAACGGCATCGAACCGGGTCTCGCCGCGCCACAGGGCGGCCAGCCGCTCGCTCAGGTCGCTGCCCCGGCGCGGGTCGAAGTAGGATGCCCGGTCGCCGCCGACCTCGCGCAAGGCGGGAATATCGGAGCAGAGGACCGGCACGCCGCTGGCCAGCGCCTCCAGGACGGGGAAGCCGAACCCCTCGTCGAGGGAGGGGAGGGCCAGGGCGGCGGCGCCGCGGTAGAGGCCGGGCAGGAGCGCGGCCGGGACGTAGCCGAGCTCGAGAACCTGGCCTCCCAGCTTGTTCCTCAGCCGCAGGTACTCGTCGAGGCCCCAGCCGCGGCCGCCGGCGACGACCAGCGGGATGGCCAGGCCCGAGCGGCGCAGGTCGAGCAGGGCCTGCAGCAGCAGCGGCAGGTTCTTGCGCGGCTCGATGGTGCCCACGAACAGGAGATAGCGCGGCGGCAGCCCGGCGGGCGGCGGCGCCTCCGTCGGCGCCGGGTCCAGGAACTCCCCGCCCACCCCCAAATGGATGGCGACGGCGCGGCCGGCGACATCCGGCAGGCGCTCGGCCAGGGCGTCGCGCGTGGCCCGCGAGACGCAGATGACGCCGTCGGCGCGGCGCAGGCTGGCGGCCAGCAGCCGCGGGTACTGGCGGCGCATCTCGCCTCGGGCCAGCTCGGGCCGGGCCATGAAGAACAGGTCGTGAACGGTGACCACGGCGCGGCCCCGGCAGGGGAGAAGCATGGGCGTGGGCGAATGGGAGAGGTCGACGCGGCGGCCCAGGAGCCAGTCGACCGGCGGGAAGCGCAGGCGGTGCCAGGCGAGGTTGAGCAGGCGCACCGGCAGGCGGCGGTCGACGAGGCGGCTGCGCAGCGCCGCCGGCAGGCGCTGCGGGTCGAAGCGCTCCTTCAGCGAGGCGCAGAACAGGCTCAGCTCGGGGGCGTCGGGGCGGCCGGCCATGGCGGCGAGCAGGCGCTCCATGTACAGGCCGACGCCGGTGGCGCCGGAGAGGGCGGGGCGCAGGTCAACGGCCAGGCGCATGTCCGGCGGCCGGCGACGGCAGCAGCTCGGCGGCCAGCGCGCGCACGCGCTCGGCGAAGGCCTCCTTGTTGAAGCGCCGGCTCTCCCGGCGGGCGGCGCCGGCCAGCGACGCGCGCAGGCCGGGGTCCCGCAGCAGCCGCGCGCTCTGCTCCAGCAGCGAGCTCACGCTGGCGAAGAGGAAGCCGCTGCGGCCGTCGGCGACGATCTCCGGCATGCCGCCGCCGGCGAAGACCAGGGGCACGCAGCCGTTCTGCATCGCCTCGGCGACGGTCATGCCGAAGTGCTCCACCCGCGCCGGGTCGTCCTGGCCCAGGCCGCACAGGTGCCAGAAGAGGGCGGCCCGGCGGTAGAGGCCGGCCACCTCGTCGCGGGAGGCGTTGACGTGCAGCTCCACGGGAAGCGCGGGATGGGCGCGCAGGAAGTCGCGCACCTGGGCCAGGTAGGGGTTCTCGCCGTGGCTGCCGCCGGCGAGGGCGAGCTTCCAGCCGCGGCAGTCCGCGGGCCGGGTCTGCCGCAGCAGGAGGAAGGCGCGCAGCATGTCGAGCTGCTGCTTGTTGCCGCCGGGATCGAAGCGCGCCACCGACAGGATCAGCGTCTCCTTTTCGGTCAGCTCGCCTTCCATGTCCACCGGCGGGTAGACGTGGGCGTGCGGCTCCAGCCCCCAGCGCGTCTCGATCCAGCCGCGGGTGTAGCGGCTGTTGTACACCACGCGGCTGTAGCGGCCGACGTAGAAGTAGCTGCGCGGCCGGCGCTCGGGGAAATGGGTGATGAACAGCGAGCGCGGGGAGAGGGGGCAGACCATCTTCAGCATGCTGTTGTTGACGAAGAGGTCGTAGCCCAGGCTGGCGCGGCTGACGGCGTGGAAGGGGTTCTCCATGGCGCGCGAGACGATGCGCGCCGGGTCGATGTAGTCGTCGCCCCGCTCCTCATAGAACGGCAGCGGGACCACGCGCGTGGCGCAGGCGCCCAGGTCCAGCCGGTACCAGGACTGCAGGTCGGCGACCGCGAAGGGGCGGTTGCCGACGAGGGTGACGTCGCCCAGCGGCAGCAGAGCCTCGGCCAGCGTGGCGCCGTACTTCTGGGCGCCGCCGATGAAGTGCCAGGTGTGGTCGTAGACGGCGATGCGCGGCCGGCGCAGGCCGAGGAGCAGCTGGCAGAGGTCGACGGCGTTGCAGGCCGCCCCCGTGCCCGCGCGGGCGGCGAGGCCGGCGACGAGGCGGCCGGCCCGGGCCGCGCCGCCCGCTTCCCCGCGCAGGGCGGCCAGCTCCGCGGCGGCGGCCGCGATCAGCTCCTCGCGCCCGTCGGCGGCGCGTTGCGGCGTCTCACTCATGGCGGTCCCCCTCGCGGGCCGCCAGGGTCGCCTCGGCGATGTCCAGGCGGGCGAGCAGCTCGCGGCGGTCGGCCTCCAGCAGCTGCAGCCGCTGGCGCATCCTCTTGCTGGCCAGGAAGTCTAGGAACAGCTGGCGCTGGACGCGGCGGTTGAAGGTGTCCTGGCGCGCCAGGGCGGCGCGGACCAGCGGGCCGGCCAGGCGCAGGGCCAGGTGGCGGAGCTTGGCGCGCAGCCCGCCGGGCCAGCCGCCCGCCGAGAGGATGTCGAGCCCGGATTCCAGCTCGCTCATGCGGCTCCACATCTCGTTCTCCAGGTCGGCGCCGTCGTAGCTCCAGTAGTCGGGCGCGAAGTCGCGGTCGACCGGTTCGTTGGCGATGGCGTCGACGCCGGGCTGCGCCTCGGCCAGGCGGCCGTACTCGCGGCGCAGCTCCTCGAGGGCGGCGGCGAAGCGGGGATCGGTCATGGGGCCTCCTTGGGTCGCGGCGGCAGGCCGGCGAGGAACTCGGCGTAGAGCCGGGCGCAGCGCTCGCTGCCGCAGGTCTCCCGGGCGTAGGCGACGGCCTCGCGGCCCAGGGAGCGGCGGAAATCGGCGTCGCCGGCCAGGACCGCCAGCGCCGCCTTGATCGTCTCGCGCTCGTCGATGTCTGCGGGGACCTTGACGGCGCAGCCGTCGGGAAGCTCGGCGAAGGCGCCGGTGTCGCTGACCAGCGTCGGCAGGCCGTTGCTGAGCATGCGCAGCAGCGAGCCGGAGCTTTCGCCCATGGTCGGGTGGCGCAGGTTGACGCCGATGTCGGCGGCGGCGATCCAGCCCTCCATCTCGCCCAGGGGCGCGAAGCCGCGGACCAGGACGTTGCGGCGCCGCTCCGCGCCCAGGCGCCCCAGCAGGCCGTCGCGGTCGCTGCCCGCGATCAGGTAGCGCAGGTCGGCGCGGCCCAGCTCGTCGAGCGCGGCCAGTACCGTCGCGTAGCGCTTGCCCGGGGTGACGTAGCCGGCCGAGACGGCCAGCAGCTCCCCGTCGGCGACGCCCAGCGCCCGCCTCACCGCGCCGCGGTCGACCTGTCGCGGCCGGTGGCCGTGGTGGGGGATGACGGCGCGCGGCAGCGCCGGCGGCAGCTCGAGGCGGTCGAGGACGAAGCGCGAGTGGGCGATCAGGGCCGTGGCCCGGCCGCAGACCTCCTCGTTCATCGGCAGCTGCAGGGCCAGCTCGTCCTCCCAGAGGGCGAACGGGGGGCGGTGGGCGAGGAGGGCGTCGATCCATCGGGCCTTGCCGGGGTAGTAGCGCTTCAGGAACTCGACGAAGGCGGGAAAGCGGCGGCCGGCGTCCAGCCAGGCGGCGTAGTATCCCATCAGCACCAGGTCGTGGAGCACCACCACGCCGGGATGGCGCTCCAGCGCCGCCAGCATGTAGCGGTGGGCGGCGTAGTCGTTGCCCACGTGAAAGACGACCTGGTCGTACTCGCCGGCAGGGAACGAGGCGGCCGTGTAGGGGCGGACGCGGAAGGAGGGGGCGTCGCCGGGGATCCCTTTCCAGGCGGGATCGACCCAGACGTCGATCTCGGCGTGCCGCGCCAGCTCCGGCAGCAGCTCCTCGCTGTAGTCGGAGATGCCGCTGGGCTGGGGATTGAGCGGCGAGAACCAGGCGATCCTCACGGCCGGGCCTCCAGCAGCCGGGAGACGGCGCCCTCCCAGGTGATGCCGCGGACCGCTTCCCGCCCCTCGCGGCCGAGCCGCTCCGCCTCGCCCGGCCGCTGGCGCAGCAGGTCGAGGCAGCGGGCGGCGGCAGCGGGATCGTCCGGCGGCAGGACGAAGCCGCTGCGGCCGTCGCGGACGAACTCCAGGGTCCCGCCCGAGTCGGAGCAGGTCAGCACCGGCTTGGCGGCGCCGAAGGCCTCCAGGGTGACGTAGCCGTAGTCCTCGTCGATGGGGGCGTACCACACGGCCAGGCAGCCGGCGTAGAGCTCCACCAGCCTCTCGTCGCTCACGCGGCCGGCGAACTCGACGCGCGAGGAGACGCCGAGGTCGGTGGCCAGGCGCCGCAGGCCGTCCTCGGTCGGGCCGCTGCCGGCGATGACCGCGCGCAGCCCCTTGTCGGCGCGGGCCAGCGCCTGGAGCAGGCGGTCGACCCGCTTCAGCGGGTCGAGGCGGCCGACCGAGAGGACGAAGTCGCCGTAGCCCTGGCAGCGGAGCGCGGCGGCCAGGCGCGAGGGGTGGTAGAGGGGCTCGGAGCCTATGCCGTTGAAGCGCCGCAGGCGGTCGCTGGTGTTGGCCGATATGGTGAAGCGCACGGGGATGCGGGCCAGGGCGGCGGTGTCGCGGCGGACGAAGCGGCCGCGGAAGAGCCGGCCGCGCAGGCCCGCGGGCGAGAGGTCGGAATAGGGAGTGCCGTAGAGGTCGTACGCCTGGCGGTACTGGTGGGTCAGCCACAGCACGTGGCGCGGGTGGCGGACGAAATAGGAGGGGAACTTGGTGGAGATGACCAGGTCGACGCGCTGGCCGTCGCTCTCGCGAAGGTCGGCCAGCTCCCACATCCTCACGCTGCGCAGCAGCTGGCGCCGCGGGTACCAGCGGTAGGGCATGGTGACGAGCTCGACGCGAAGGCCGCGCCGCGCCAGCTCGGCGCACAGCCCGCGCACGAACTCCTCAGCGCCGCCGGTGACGAAGGGCACCTGCGGGGCGCAGACCGCCACGGTCAGGGGAGCGGCGGACGGGTCAGGAGCGCTGCCCATGGTCGTGCCGCGCCAGCTCCTCTTGCAGCGACTCCACTTCCTTCAGCAGGCGCAGGTTGATCTCGCGCTGGCGGTCCAGGAGCGGGCGCAGGCCGAGCTCCACCTCGGCCAGGAGCCTGCGGCGCAGCGCATTGACCAGCCGGCCGGCGAGGGAGCGGCGGCTCGAGACCTGGACGTGGAGGTGCTCCTCGACGATCAGCCGGCGGATGATGCCGGGATTGGCGGCCCGCACCTCAGCGCGGATCGCGTCGAGGCGCGCCAGGATCTCGTTGCGTTCCATCCATCGATTGTACGGGAGCCCCCGCCGCTTGTCAATCGCGATCCCGCCGGGCCGGGCATGCGGAACGGGCATGGGCGAATGGGAAAAAAGCGGGCGCGGCCGACCTTTGAGGGGGGGCCGGGTGAAGGAGCCGGCTCTTTCCGGGCGCGTGCCGCAGCCGGCCGCTTCGGGCCGGCTCCTGCCCGCCTTGCTGTTCCTTCACGCCCTCCCGTCTCTTTCACTTTTTGCATGGTTATACTATAATACTGCCGGTCAGGCCGGCGCGCCCGTGCCCGACTGCAACGGAGTTTTGCCATGAAACCTGGGAGCGAGCGTGCCTCGACCGCCAAGCCAGCCGTGCTGCTTACCGGCATCGCCGGCTTCATCGGCTTCCATTTTGCCCGCCGCCTGCTCCAGGAGGGAATCCCGGTCGTCGGCCTCGACTGTCTGAACGGCTACTACGACGTGGGGCTGAAGCTGGCCCGCCTGCGCCAGCTCGGCTTTTCCGAGGCCGAGACGGCCGGGCTCGAGCGCCGCGCCGGCACGCGGCTGGAGCGGCCGGGGCTCGTGTTCTACCAGGCCGACCTGAAGGACCGCGAGGCGGTTGCCGCCGTCTTCGAGCGCGAGCGGCCGGGGCGGGTCGTCCACCTGGCCGCCCAGGCCGGCGTGCGCTATTCGCTCCAGGACCCCTGGGCCTACGTCGACAGCAACCTGGCCGGCTTCATGGCCATCCTGGAGGGCTGCCGCCGCCGGCCGGTGGAGCACCTGGTCTTCGCCTCCTCCTCGTCGGTCTACGGCGGCAATGCCGTGCAGCCCTTCGCCGCCGGGCACAACGTCGACCACCCGCTCTCCCTCTACGCGGCCAGCAAGAAGGCCAACGAGCTGATGGCCCACAGCTACGCCCACCTTTTCGCCATCCCCGCCACCGGGCTGCGCTTCTTCACCGTGTACGGGCCCTGGGGCCGGCCCGACATGGCGCTCTTCATCTTCACCCGCCGCATCCTGGCCGGCGAGCCCATCGAGGTCTACAACCACGGCGACATGAAGCGCGACTTCACCTACATCGACGACATCGTCGAGGGGGTGTGGCGGGTGCTGAACGATCCGCCGCGCCCCGACCCGGGCTGGGACGCCCGGCGCGCCGACCCGGCCACCTCGTCGGCCCCCTACCGCGTCTTCAACATCGGCAGCAACCGCCCCGTCGACCTGCTGCGCTTCATCGGCCTCGTCGAGAAGAACCTGGGCCGCGAGGCGCGCAAGGTCCTGCTGCCCATGCAGCCGGGCGACGTGCCGGAGACGAGCGCCGACATCGACGACCTGCGCCGCCGGGTGGGCTTCGCCCCGCAGACCCCGGTGGAGGAGGGGGTGGCGCGGTTCATCCGCTGGTACCGGGAGTACTATGGCGTGCGCTAGGGCTTCCTCCCCCATGGAGCGACCATGACGTTCAAGAAGAACATCCTCTGCATCGGCGCCGGCTACGTCGGCGGCCCGACCATGGCGGTCATCGCCGCCCAGTGCCCCGACCTCAAGGTCACGGTGGTCGACGTCAACGCCGAGCGCATCCGCGCCTGGAACGGCGACCGCCTGCCCATCTTCGAGCCGGGGCTGCCCGAGGTCGTGCGCCAGGCGCGCGGCCGCAACCTCTTCTTCTCCACCGACATCGCCGCCGGCATCCGCGAGGCCGACATCATCTTCGTCTCGGTGAACACGCCGACCAAGACCTTCGGCCACGGCGCCGGCATGGCCTCCGACCTGCAGTACTGGGAGCGGACGGCCCACGAGATCGTGGCGCACGCGGAAGGGCCCAAGGTCATCGTCGAGAAGAGCACGCTGCCGGTGCGCACCGCCGAGGCCATGGAGCGCATCCTGCAGGAGAACCGGAAAGGGCTGCGCTTCGAGGTCGTCTCCAACCCCGAGTTCCTCGCCGAGGGGACGGCCGTGCGCGACCTGCTGGAGCCCGACCGCGTGCTGATCGGCTCGCGGCAGAGCGAGGACGGGCGGCGGGCGGCGCAGGAGATCGTCGACATCTTCGCCCGCTGGGTGCCGCGCGAGAGGATCATCACCACCAACCTGTGGTCGGCCGAGCTGTCCAAGCTGGTGGCCAACGCCTTCCTGGCGCAGCGCATCTCCTCGATCAACTCGGTGTCGGCGCTGTGCGAGAAGACCGGCGCCGACGTGGGCGAGATCTCCTACGCCGTGGGCAGCGACCGCCGCATCGGGCCGCGCTTCCTGAACGCCAGCGTCGGCTTCGGCGGCTCCTGCTTCAAGAAGGACATCCTCAACCTGGTCTACATCGCGCGCAGCTACGGGCTGAACGAGGTGGCCGACTACTGGCAGGCGGTCGTGGCCATGAACGACTACCAGCAGGAGCGCTTCGTGCAGGCGATCATCCGCGAGATGTTCCACACCGTGGTGGGCAAGAAGATCGCCCTGCTGGGCTTCGCCTTCAAGGCCGACACCGGCGACACCCGCGAGTCGCCGGGGATCCGCGTGGCGCGCCGGCTGCTCGAGGAGCGGGCCGTGCTGGCCATCTGCGACCCGCAGGCGCTGGACAACGCCCGCGCCGACCTGGCCGGCGTCGCCGGCGACGTGGCCTTCGAGCCCGATCCCTACCGCGCCGCCGCCGATGCCCAGGCCCTGGCCGTGGTCACCGAGTGGCGCGAGTTCCGCGACCTCGACTACGGGCGCATCTTCGCCGCCATGCGCAAACCGGCGTTCGTGTTCGACGGCCGCAACCTGCTCGACCACCGCCGCCTGCACGAGATCGGCTTCAACGTGTACCCGCTGGGCAAGCCCAGCCTGACCCATTTCGCCTGAGGCGGCGCCGGGAGGACGGCATGTGCGGCATCATCGGCTACTGCGGGGGGCGGGCGGCGCGGCCGCTCCTGCTCGACGGGCTGAAGCGGCTGGAATACCGCGGCTACGACTCGGCCGGCCTGGCCGTGGCCGACGGCGGCCGGCTGAACGTCGTCCGCGCCGTGGGCAAGGTCTCCGACCTGGAGAAGAAGGGGATCGAGCGGCCACTGCCCGGCCACTGCGGCATCGCCCACACGCGCTGGGCCACCCACGGCCGCCCGTCGGAGGCGAACGCCCATCCGCACCTGGACTGCCGGGAGCGGGTGGCCGTCGTGCACAATGGCATCATCGAGAACTACCTGGAGCTGAAGCAGGAGCTGCAGGCCAAGGGCCACGCCTTCCGCTCGGAGACCGACAGCGAGGTCGTCGCCCACCTGATCGAGGAGTGCTTCGCCGGCGACCTGGAGAAGGCGGTGCGCCTGGCGGTCCTGCGCCTGGAGGGGACCTTCGGCCTGGCGGTGATGCACGCCGACGCGCCAGAGCAGGTGGTGGCGGCGCGCCGCGGCAGCCCGATCATCCTCGGCCTGGGCGAAGGCGAGTTCTTCGCCGCCTCCGACGCCAACGCCCTGCTGCCCTACACCCAGAAGGTCATCTCGCTCAACGACGACGAGATGGCGGTGCTCAGCCCCGGCGGCTACCACATCAAGAACCTGAACGACGAATTCCTGCAGAAGGAGATCGAGATCCGCGAGGGGCGCGGCGAGGAGGCCGACAAGAAGGGCTTCGAGCACTACATGCTCAAGGAGATCTTCGAGCAGCCCGAGGCCATCGAGAACGCCTGCCGCGGCCGCCTGCTCGAGTCCGAGGGCGTCTCCAAGCTCGGCGGCCTGGAGCCGGTGCTGGAGCGGCTGAAGAACCTGAAGCGGCTGGTCATCGTCTCCTGCGGCACCAGCTATTACGCCGGGCTGTGCGGCCGCTACATCTTCGAGAGCCTGTGCGAGCTGCACGTCGAGGTCGAGGTGGCCTCGGAGTTCCGCTACCGCCGGCTGAAGCTCGACGCCGACACGGCGGTGCTGGCCCTGTCGCAGTCGGGCGAGACGGCCGACACCCTGGCCGCCATCCGCGAGGCCAAGCGCAAGGGGGCGCTGATCCTGGGCGTGGTCAACGTCGTGGGCTCGGCCATCGCCCAGGTCACCGACGCCGGGGTCTACAACCACGCCGGCCCCGAGTTCGGCGTGGCCTCGACCAAGATCTACACCTCGCAGCTGGTGGTGCTGACGCTGATGGCCCTGCTCATCGGCCGCTACCAGGGCCTCTCCTTCACCGAGGGCAGCGCCGTCATCCAGGCGCTCAAGAGGCTGCCGCGCCAGGTGAAGGGCATCCTCACCGACATCGAGCACATCAAGGACATCGCCCAGCGCTACGCGCGCTACCAGGACTTCCTGTTCATCGGCCGCCAGCACAACTACCCCACCGCCATGGAGGGGGCGCTGAAGCTGAAGGAGATCTCCTACATCCACGCCGAGGGCTACCCGGCCGGCGAGATGAAGCACGGCCCCATCTCGCTGATCGACGCGGAGTTCCCCACCGTGGCCATCGTCACCCAGGACGCCACCGCCGACAAGATGCTCAGCAACATCCAGGAGATCAAGGCGCGCAACGGCCGCGTGCTGGCCGTCGCCAGCCAGGGCGACGGCCGCATCACCGAGGTCTGCGACGACGTCATCCGCGTCCCCGAGACCCTGCCCATCCTGCAGCCGGTGCTGAACATCGTGCCGCTGCAGCTCTTCGCTTACTTCATCGCCCGCAGCAAGGGGCGCGACATCGACAAGCCGCGCAACCTGGCCAAGTCGGTCACCGTGGAATGAGCCGCGCCGACGCCGGCCGGGGGCAAGGAGGGCACACGCCATGAAGGGCATCGTCCTGGCCGGGGGGCACGGCACCCGGCTCCACCCCGTCACCCAGGTGACGTGCAAGCAGCTGCTGCCGGTCTACGACAAGCCGATGGTCTACTACCCGCTCTCCACCCTGATGCTGGCCGGCATCCGCGACATCCTGGTCATCTCCACCCCCGCCGACCTGCCGCGCTTCCGCGCCCTGCTCGGCGAAGGCGAGCGGCTGGGCGTGCGCTTCTCCTACGCCGTCCAGGAGGAGCCGCGCGGCCTGGCCGACGCCTTCCGCGTCGGCGCCGGGTTCATCGCCGGCGAGCCGGTGTGCCTGGTGCTGGGCGACAACCTGTTCCACGGCCACGGCCTGACCGAGATCCTGCGCCGCGCCGCCGCGGACGCCGCCGCCGGGACCGCGACCGTGTTCGGCTACGCCGTCAAGGACCCGGAGCGCTACGGCGTGGTGGAGGTCGGCGCGGACGGCCGGGCGCTCTCCATCGAGGAGAAGCCGGCGCGGCCGCGCTCCAACCTGGCCGTGGTCGGCCTGTACTTCTACGATCCCGGCGTGGTGGCCGTCGCCCGCGACCTGAAGCCGTCCGCGCGCGGCGAGCTGGAGATCACCGACGTCAACCGCGCCTACATGGAGCGCGGGGCGCTGCGCGTGCACGTGCTGGGGCGCGGCTTCGCCTGGCTCGACACCGGCACCCACGAGTCGCTGGTCAACGCCACCCTGTTCATCAAGACCATCGAGGACCGCCAGGACGTGAAGATCGCCTGCCTGGAGGAGATCGCCTTCCAGAACGGCTGGATCGACCGCCAGCAGCTGCGGCGGCTGGCCGAGCCGCTGCGCTCGAGCGGCTACGGCGACTACCTGCTGCGCGTGGCCGACGAGCGCCCCTGAGCGGCGCCGGCGCCATGAGCGAACGCCCCGGCATCTGGCTGGTCGGCGCCGCCGGCATGCTGGGCCGGCAGCTGGCGGGCGAGTTCGCCGCGCGCGGCATCCCCGTCCTGGCCAGCGACCGGGAGGTCGACATCCGCGACGCCGCCGTCCTGGCGGGCTTCGCCGACGGCCGGCGGATCGGCTGGATCGTCAACTGCGCCGCCTACACCGCGGTCGACCGCGCCGAGGACGAGCCCGAGGCCGCCTTCGCCGTCAACGCCGCCGGGGTGGAGAACCTGGCGCGGCTGGCCGGGCGGCTGGGGGCGAAGCTGGTCCATTTCTCGACCGACTACGTCTTCGCCGGCGACCGGGCGGCGCCGTACCGCGAGGAGGACGAGCCGCGGCCGCTCTCCGTGTACGGCCGCAGCAAGCTGGAGGGCGAGCGACGGCTGGCCGCCTGCCTCGAGCGCTTCTTTCTCTTCCGCGTCTCCTGGCTCTACGGCGTCCATGGGGCGAACTTCGTCCTGGCCATGCTGCGCGTCTTCCGCGAGCGGGACAGGGCCAGGGTGGTCGACGACCAGTTCGGCTCGCCGACGTATGCCGGCCGGCTGGCGGCGAACGTCGCCGGCCTGGTCGCCTCCGGCGGCGAGCGCTTCGGGGTGTACCACTACTGCGACGCCGGCGTGATCTCCTGGCGCCAGTTCGCCGGAGCCATCCAGGAGCTGGCGCTGCGCACCGGCACGATCGCGCGGGAGATCCCCATCGAGGCGGTCACGACCGCCGCCTACGGCGCCAGGGCGCCGCGGCCGCTGCGCGCGCTCCTGGACAGCGGCCGGGTGAAGGAGGCCCTGGGCTTCACGATGCGGCCCTGGCGCGCCAACCTGGAGGAGTTCTTCCGCGAGAAGGCGCGGCTGGAGGGCTCCCGGCCATGAGGCGGCGCAGCGGGGCGGCGCTGCTGGCCCTCCTCGGCCTGCTGGCCTCCTGCCGGCCGTCCCGCCCGGAGCGGAGCGGCCTCGACTGCGCGCCGCGGACGCTGGCGGCGCGCCAGGGCGAGAAGGTCCTGCTGCAGGTCGTCGTGCGCAACCGCTCCGCCGCGCGCGTCGCCACGGGCGACCGCTTCTTCCTCTCGTACCACGTTCGCGGCCTGGACGGCGGCATGGTGCGCTTCGACAATCGCCGCTTCGATTTGCCGGCGCCGGTCCGCCCCGGCGCCACGGCCCGCTTCGAGATCCCGGTCTATTTCAGCCTGGAGCCCGGCCGCTACCGCCTGGAATGGGACCTGGTGCGCGAGGGGGATTTCTGGGGCCGGGACAAGGGCTGGCAGACCGGCGTCGTCGAGCTGGACCTGCGGCCGCTCGTCGCGCCGGAGTTCCGCCGCGCCTGGCTGCCGACCTTCTGGGAGAGCGGCAGCGCCGGGATCGACCGCGAGCAGTACCTGTTGCGCCAGATCTTCCGCAACAACGAGATCCGGCGGGACGGGAAGCTCTTCGGCTTCGCCGCCGGCAGCGACTACCCGCAGCTGTGGATCCGCGACTTCGCGACCATGATGCCCTATGCCCGCTTCTTCCATCCCCCGGCCGAGCTGGGCGCGGTCGTCGACCGCTTCTTCCTGGCCCAGACGCCGGCCGGGGAAGTGCAGGACTGGGTGGACAGCGTCGGCCGCTGCGACAAGAACACGGTGGAGAGCGACCAGGAGAGCTCGCTGGTGCTGGCCGCCTGGCAGGCGGCTCTCAACGACCCGGCCTGGCTGCGGGGCAGCGTCGCCGGGACGAGCCGGCTGCGCCGCCTGGACGCGGCCCTGGAGTGGCTGTGGCGCGAGCGCCGCGACCCGGGGCGCGGGCTGATCTGGAGCGGGCTCACCGCCGACTGGGGCGACGTGGAGCGGTCATACGCCGACCAGCGCGCCGTCAAGCTCTCCGACCGCTCGCGACGGACCTTCTCCATCTACGCGCAGTCGCTGTTCATCCAGGCGGCACAGAAGCTGTCGCGGCTGGCCGAGCGGCTGGGCGACGGCGCCATGGCCGGGAAATGGCGAGAGCGCGCCGGGGCGGTGGCGGCCGAGAGCCGGCGGCAGCTGTACCTGGCGGACGAGGGCTACTTCGTCGTTCATCGCGTCGCGAACGGCGAAGACCTGTTCCGGCAGGAAAAAGGCATCCTGGCCGTGGGCGGCAATGCCGAGGCCATGCGCGCCGGGCTGATGGCGCGGGACGAGATCGCCCGCTTCCTGCAGGTGCTGGAGAAGCGGCGGCGCGAGCTCGGCCTGCGCACCGTCTCCTTCACCCTGCTGCCGCCCTATCCCGAGGGCTTTTTCGCCCACCCGCTGCTGCGTGTCCCCTGGAGCTACCAGAACGGCGGCGAGTGGGACTGGATCGGCGGCCGGCTGGTCAGCGCCCTGTATCAGCATGGCTTTCGCAGGGAGGCCGACGCGTACCTGGAGGAGATCGTCGCCAAGAACCTGGCCGACATGAACGTCTTCGAGTGGTCGGACCCCGGCGGCAGCGGCCGCGGCGCCCTCTTCTACGCCGGCGCCGCCGGCGTCATCGGCGAGGCCATCCTGTCCGGCCGCCTCGGCCTGCAGGAGGAGTTCGACCGCTACCTGATCCCCGCCGGCGGGGAAAGGTTCTCGCTCACCGTCGCCAAGGGCAACGACCGCTTCACGGTCACCCACGCCGGGGAAACCGTCGTCGCCATCACCCGCTTGGCCAAGAAGGAGATCTGCCTGCTCGACGAAAACACCGGAGAAAAGAAGTGCCTGTCTGCGGATCGGGGGCGGTAGCGGCCCAAAGCGGCACAGGGAAGTCAGAGGGAAGACAGAGGGAAGAATAAGGGAAGAGCAGGCGGGGAAAGCCCTGTCCGAACTTCAGCTGGCTTCGATAAAATGCCGCCGGTAATACTCCCAGCCGTCGGCGATGGTGCGCTCCACGGCGATGTACTCGTGCCCGAACGCGCGCCGGCTCTTGCTGTTGTCGTAGTAGGCGCGCCAGCCGCTGAGGCGGCCGTACGCCGCGGTCAGCAGCGGCCGGTTGCCGGAAAAGCGGCTGACCAGCTCCAGCGTCGCCCCGGCGGCGGCGATCAGCGGCGCCGGCACCGGGAAAGGATAGGCCTTGCGCCCGCAGCAGCGGCTGACCTGGCGGATCACCTCGGCGTACGGCAGGTTGGCGCCGACCACCAGGTAGCTCTCCCCGATCCGGCCCTGATGCAGCGCCTTGCCGATGATGGAGGTCAGGTCGCGCACGTCGACCACCGCCAGGCCGCCGCTGAACGAGCCGAACAACGGCCCGCGCCAGATCGAACGGTACAGGCGGTTGTGCGGGGTGTGCGCCGCATGATCGCCGGGTCCCATGATCGAGGCCGGATTGAGTATGATGGCCGGCAGGCTGCCGGCCTGCACCGCCGCTTCGACCACCTGCTGGCCGGCATGCTTGGAGGTCATGTAGGGCAGGCTGTCGGGCCAGTTGAAGGGCGTTTGCTCGTCGGCCAGGGTCCCGTCGCGGCGGAAGCCGATGGCCCCCACCGAGCTGACGTGCACCAGCCGCTCCACTTTTTCGGCCAGGCAGGCGTCGACCAGGCAGCGCACCCCCTCGCGATTGACCCGGTCGAGCAGGCGGCGGTCCCGCTTCCAGTAGGAGATCAGCCCGGCCATGTGGATGACGTGGCTGTGCCCGGCCACGGCCGCCCTCACGGCCGCGGCATCGGCGATGTCGGCGTACAGGACGCGCACGCCCAGGCCGGCCCAGCTGCAGGGGATGCGGTCGCCGGGCATGACCAGGGCGGTCAGCGCCGCGGCGCCGTGGTCGCGCGCCAGCTCGGGGATCAGCACCGCGCCGACGAAGCCGGTGGCCCCGGTGACCAGGATCTTCATGGCGCTCGGCGCGCCGCCCGCGGCCGGTGCCAGCGCCGGCACAGGAGCGTGTCGTTGGCGATGCCGACCAGGGCGTGGATGAAGACCGTGTACAGGAACGAACCGGTCGCCCAGGCCACCAGGCCGAAGATGAAGCCGGCGCCGAGGGCGGCCCATATTTCCGTGTCGGGATGGCCGAAATGGTGGACCGTCGAGATGATGGCCTGCAGCGCCAGCGCCGGCGCCAGTCCCAGCGCCGGCAGCAGCGCCAGGAAGAGCATGCCGCGGTAGAGGAATTCCCAGGGCAGGTAGTACAGGACCAGGTAGGCGGCTTCGTAGGCCGCGAAGACGGCCGGGGTCCGGCAGGCCGCCTTGGCGAACGGGTACTGGTCGCGCATGGCCGGATCGCGCGACCCGGCGAAGGCGGCGGCCAGGCACAGGGGCACGGCGGCGGCCGCCAGGGCCAGGCCGCGGCCGCTGCGGCCGAAGGTGAATCCCAGCGAGCGCAGGAACGCCGCCGGGTCGGCGGCGGTAAGCAGGACCAGGACGACGGGCAGCGCCATGAAGAGCAGGAAGAACAGGGCGAAGTAGAGCAGAAACGCGCCCAGCTCGTCGAAGCGGCGCCGCAGGCGGCGGTGGTGGAACACGGTCACCATCAGCGTGAAGGCGAGGGCCAGGTAAGGGTAGAGCAGCGCCCGGGTCAGCGCGGCGTCAGGTGATGAAGCCATTTTCCTTCTCGCGTTCGTACCAGGCCACGATCTGGTCGATCTGCCTCTCGATGCGGTCGTCGGGACGATAGCCGAGCTCGGCGATCGTCTGCGATATGTCGTACGAGGTCCCGGTGGTGATGCGCCGGATGCGGTAGTAGTTGACCTCCGGGACGAAGCGCGGGAACAGCCATTGCACCCCGCGCAGCACGCCGGCCAGGGCATAGCCCGCCCAAACCGGGAGCCGCAGCCGCTGCCGGTAATGCATGCGCCGCTGCAGCCCGGCGAAGAACTCGCCCCAGGTGGGGAGGACGCCGTTGGTCACGGTATACGCCCGGCCTTCGATCCCGGGCCGGGTCAAAGCCAGCCGCACGGCCTGGCACAGGTTGTCGATGTAGCAGAAGCCGAAACGGCAATGGCCGCGGCCGACGATCAGCGGCAGCCGGCGCTCGCAGCCCTTCAGGAGCTGGGCGCAGGAGACCCGGTCATAGGGGCCGTACACGTCGCCGGGCCGCAGGATGACCAGGGGCAGCCCGCGCGTCCGCCGCAGCTCCTGAAAGAATTCCTCCGTCTTCGCCTTGTAGCGCGTATAGGGCAGGAACATCGCCGATTCCCCGCGATGCTGCTCGGAGATGTTCTCGCCGTTGTACCCCAGCACCAGGGCGGTGGAGATGTACAGCAGGCGCTGCAGCGGCCGCGGCAGGGCGTCCAGCTTGGCGGCCAGGTTGACCGCCAGCCGGTAGATGTTGTCGCGGCAGGTGGCGTCGTCGGCCGTGTCGGAGACGATCGATGCCAGGTGGATGACGTGGGTGGTCCCGTCCGGGATGGCGAAGGAGGCGGGATCGCGCAGGTCGCCGGTCTGGAGCCGGACGGGCAGACCCTCCAGGTTGTGCAGGTCGGACGTGGCCCGCACCAGCCCGTGGACCTCCCAGCCCTCGGCCAGCAGGGTGCGGCACAGGCTCGAGCCGATGTAGCCGTTGGCGCCGGTGATGAAAACCCTCATGCCGCCCTCCGCCCGCTGCGCCCGGCCAGCCGGTTCCAGAGGCGCAGCAGGACCGGGGCCAGTCCCAGCACCAGCAGCCCGGCGGCGATGCCGGTGAGCGAATCGGTCACGTAGTGATAGCGGCCGTAGAACGTGGACACGTAGAGGCAGAGGATCACCGGCGCCAGGAGCCAGAAGGCCGGGCGGCAATAGCGGCGGGCCATCAGCCACATCACGGTGGCGATGGCGCAGTGCGGGCTGGGCAGGTTGCCGCCGACCATATGGACGTGATGGCGGATATACTCGCCGGCGGCGGTGAACAGCCATCCGCGCAGGGGCACGCTGAACCGTTCGGGCATGTAGTTGAGCGGCCCGGCGACCGGGCAGGCCAGGAAGCCGAGGAAGCAGATCAGGTTGGCCAGGGTGAGGACGAAGAGGTAGTCCTCGAGCGGCTTTTCCCCCCGGCGCAGGTAGATCAACGCCCCCAGCGCCGGGTAGATGGCCAGGTAGATGACATAGCAGAACATCATCCATTCGGTCAGCCCGGGGCTGACGAAGCGCTGCAGCCAGAGGGTCGGCTGGACCCCGAACAGCGAGTCCTCGAGGCGCAGGATGGCCGGGTCCGCCCAGTCGCGGACGAAGATCAGCTGCAGGGGATGGACGATCAGGTAGATCTGGACGAACATCACCTGCACCGAGCCCATGCGCAGCAGCGCCCGCCAGGGCGGCGCCGTGATCCGCCGCTGCACGGCCAGCGAGGCGGCATACAGCAGCCCCCACAGGCAGAGGCGCAGGAGCAGCGTCCAGGGGGCCTGGATGCGCGGGGAGAACGCGACGATCAGGCCGGCAAAGAACAGCGCCGACGCCAGCACCACCGCGTCCACCGCCTGCAGGGGGATCCCGGCCAGCGTCAGCCTGGCGCCATAGGGCGCGGCCCAGCGCCCGCCGTCCCGTCCCGGCCGCGGATCAGCCATGGGCGCCCACCCTCTGCCCGCGGGCGGCGACCGTCCGTGCCGCCACGCCGTCCAGGTCCATCTCGCTCCGGAAGCCGAGCTCGCTGCGGATCGCGCGATCATCGTAGACCCAGTCATACGCGCGGGCGGCGGTCACGTGCTCGCGGGTGAAAGGCGGCGTTCGCCGGCGCCAGCGGGCCAGGAGCTCGGCAACGGCCGCCGCCGCATACTGGACCGGGAAGGGGACGGGAACATAGGCGCCCCGCCTGCCGGCCGCCCGGGCGAAGGCGGCGGTGATGTCGCGCCAGGAAACGGGAACGCCGTCGGTGACGAAGAAGGTGCGGCCGACGGCGCGCTCGTCGGCGGCGACCAGCTGCAGGGCCCGTACCAGGTCCCAGACGCCGATGATGCTGGTGCGCGAGGCCCGGCGGCCGACCAGCGGCCGGACGTGCAGCCGCAGCAGGGCGATCGATCCTTCCAGCTCCTTCTGGCGCGGCCCCAGCACGTTGGGCGGGCGCACGATCACCCAGGGCAGGGCGCTGCCGGCGCCGCGCACCGCCCGCTCGGCCTCCAGCTTGCTGCGGCCGTAGTCGGAGACCGGGCGGCATTCATCGGCCTCGCTCCGGCTGCCTCCGCGCGGGCTCGGCCCGGCGGCGGAAATGCTGGAGACGTGGACCAGGCGGCGCAGGGAAGGGTTCCACTCCAGGCACGCCTCGACCAGGTTCCTCGTGCCGCCGGCATTGACCGCGAAAAACGCTTCCCGGCCGGGGGCCGAGATGGCGCCGGCTAGGTGGAACACGAGGTCGGCTCCGCCCACCGCGGCGCGAAGCGTTTCGCGCCGGAGGCAGTCGCCCTCGATCAGCCGCACCGGCAGCGCGGAGAGAATATCGCGCCGGCTGCCGGGCCGCACCAGGCAGGCGACCTCGTTCCCCGCCGCGGCCAGGGCCGCGGCCAGGTGGGAGCTGATGAAGCCGCTGGCCCCGGTGACGAGGCAGCGAGAATTCCGGGGCGTCGGCGGCGCGAGCGTGTTTGGCATCCGTCAATTTTATTTGAACGGCAGCGGAATTGCAAAGCGCGGCGGCCGGCCGCCGTGATCGCCGAGGAGAGGCCCGGCCGGGCCTCCCTTGGCTCCGGGCGCGTCCAGGTGCGGGACAAGAACGCCGGCGCCGCGCGTTTGAGGAGAAAAGAACGGGAAATCGGATCCGGCCTTGAAACGGCCCTGCCGCGCTCCTAGCGCGGCAGCTTCAGCGCTTCCTTGATGAAGCCGAGGATGTCGCCGTCGAGCACGCGCTGGACGTCGCCGCGCTCCAGGCCGGTGCGGTGGTCCTTGGCGCTCTGGTAAGGCTGCATGACGTAGGAGCGGATCTGGTTGCCCCAGGCGATGCCGCCCTTGCCGTCCTCGATCTTGTCCTTCACCTTCTGCTGGGCCTTCAGCTCCAGGTCGTACAGCTTGGAGCGCAGCATCTTCATGGCCCGGTCCTTGTTCTGGTGCTGCGAGCGCTCGCTCTGGCACTGCACCACGGTGTTGGTCGGCAGGTGGACGATGCGCACGGCTGAGTCGGTGCGGTTCACGTGCTGGCCGCCCTTGCCCGACGAGCGGTAGGTGTCGATGCGCAGGTCCTTGGGGTCGATGTCGATGGTGATCGAGTCGTCGACCTCGGGGATGACGAACACGGCGGCGAAGGAGGTGTGGCGGCGCTTGTTGGCGTCGAAGGGCGAGATGCGCACCAGGCGGTGGACGCCGATCTCCTCCTTCAGGTAGCCGAAGGCGTACTCGCCCTCGACGCGCACGCTGACGCTCTTGACCCCCGCCTCCTCGCCGGCCAGGATGTCGGTGATCTCGGCCTTGAAGCCCTGGCGCTCGCAGAAGCGCAGGTACATGCGCAGCAGGATCTCGGCCCAGTCCTGGCTCTCGGTGCCGCCGGCGCCGGGATGGATGCTCAAGAAGGCGTTGCTGGCGTCGCTGTCGCCGTCGAGGTAGTGCTTGACCTCGGTCTCCTCGACGTATTCGCGGAACTGGCCGATCTTTTCCTCCAGCTCGGGGAGCAGGGAGGGGTCCTCGTCGATCAGCTGGAAATAGGTCTCCAGCTCCTCGGTCGTGAAGCCCAGCTTGGAATCGATCACCAGGAAGCCGTTGAGCAGCTTCTTCTCCTTCTGCAGCCGCGCCGCCTCCTGGGGCTTGCCCCACAGGTCGGGGTCGGTCAGCCGGGCATCGATCTCCTTGATGCGTTCGGTCTTTTCGGCTATCTCAAAGAAACCCCCGTAGGTCGGAGGCTTTCTGCTTCAGCTCGGCGAACAGGGACTTGAGTTGAACGAGTTCCATGCCGCCGATTGTAGCGGGTTTTACCGACTGGGTCAAGGACCCGGCACAGGGAAGAGAAAGGGAAGAGAGAGGGAAGAATGAGGGAAGAGAGAGTGGATAGACCCTCCAGGACTTTTTCCCACTTTGTCTTCCCTCTGCCTTTCCCTCTCTCTTCCCTCTGTCTTCCCTGAGCTCGAGCGCGATTTGCCCATGGGGCCCGTTTGGTTTATAATTTCGGCACTTTCGCCGACAAAACAAGGACAATATACTATGAAGCAGATCCTGGAGCGGGTGTACGTCGTGCTGGTCGAGCCCAAGGGGCCGGGGAACATCGGCTCGGTGGTCAGGGCCATGAAGAACATGGGGCTGGCTCACCTGCGCCTGGTCAATCCCGTCCCCTTCCGCGACCACGCCGACCAGAAGAAGATGGGCTACCGCTCGCAGGAGATCATCGAGGCGGCCCAGGAGTTCCCCAGCCTGTCCGCCGCCCTGCAGGGCATCTCGCAGGTCTACCTGGCCACGGCCAAGGCGGGCAAGTGGAAGCGCGACTTCCTTTCCCCCGAGCAGGCGGCGGCGCAGGTGGTCGCCTCGGCCCCCGGCGAGAAGATCGCCCTGGTCTTCGGCCGCGAGGACAAGGGGGTGAACACCGACGAGAGCCAGCTGGCCAACTTCTTCGTCCGCATCCCCATGGCCGGCACTTATCCCTCGCTGAACCTTTCGCAGGCGGTGATGGTGGTGGTCTACGAGCTCTTCAAGGCGGCGCTGGCGGGGGGCGGCCGCCCCGAGCTGCCGCGCATGGCCGACAAGCGCGCCTTCGAGCGCATCATCGACAACATGTGGGACCTGATGAAGGGGCTGGAGGTGCGCGAGCCCGAGAACGGCCTGTTCCACCGCTCGCTGAAGCGCGCCGTCAGCCGCACGCGCTGGACCAGCGCCGACGTCGCCGTCTTCGACCGCTTCTGCAAGCAGGTGCGCTGGTACAAGGAGGCCCGTTGCCGGGGCCGCAAGGAAGAGGAGAAACCATGAGGTTCTACAACACGCTGACCCGCCGCCTGGAGGAGTTCCGCCCCATCGCGGAGGGGCGGGTGGGCCTGTACACCTGCGGCCCCACCGTCTACGACTTCCCGCACATCGGCAACTACCGCTCCTACCTTTTCGAGGACCTGGTCAAGCGCTTCCTGGCGTTCCTCGGCCTTCGCGTCACCCACGTGATGAACATCACCGACATCGACGACAAGACCATCCGCAAGGCCAGCGAGCTGCAGGTGCCGCTGGCGGAGGTGACGCGGAAGTACATCGACGCCTTCCACGCCGACCTGCGGGCGCTGAACGCCCTGCCCGCCGACCACTACCCGCGCGCCACCGAACACATCGCCGAGATGCAGGCGCTGATCGCCCGCCTGCTCGAGCAGGGGTTCGCCTACGAGAAGGACGGCTCGGTCTACTTCCGCATCGAGCGCTTCCCCGAGTACGGCCGCCTGGCCAACCTCGACAAGGGCAGCCTGAAGATCGGCGCCGCCGTCGACGCCGACGAGTACGAGAAGGAGGCGGTCCAGGACTTCGTGCTCTGGAAGGGAAAGAAGCCGGGCGAGCCCTCCTGGCCGGCGCCCTTCGGCGAGGGTCGGCCGGGCTGGCACATCGAGTGCTCGGCCATGAGCATGAAGTACCTGGGGCCGCACTTCGACATCCACATGGGCGGCGTGGACAACATCTTCCCGCACCACGAGAACGAGATCGCCCAGTCGCAGTGCGCCAACGGCGTGACCTTCGTCAACTACTGGCTGCACTGCCAGCACCTGATCGTCGACGGCCAGAAGATGTCCAAGTCACTGGGCAACTTCTATACCCTGGGCGACCTGCTGTCCAAGGGGTACGCGCCCATGGCCGTGCGCTACCTGCTGATCTCCAGCCACTACCGCAAGCTGCTCAACTTCACCCTGGAGGGGCTGGAGATGGCCGGCCAGGCGCTGGCGCGGGTGAAGAACTTCGCCTTCTCCCTGCGCAACGTGGAGGGCGAGGGCGACGCCGACCCCGAGCTGGCCGCCGCCCTGGACAAGGCGCTGGCCGCGTTCCGCGACCAGCTGGCGGACGACTTCAACGTCTCGGGCGCGCTGGGGGCGATGTTCGACCTCATCGCCGAGGTCAACCCGCGGCTCAGCGCCCTGACGCGCGCCGACGCCGCCGCTGCCCTGGCCTGGCTGGAGCGGATCAACTCGGTGCTGGGCGT
This sequence comes from Candidatus Aminicenantota bacterium, assembly GCA_027318645.1. Classification (GTDB taxonomy): domain Bacteria; phylum Acidobacteriota; class Aminicenantia; order UBA2199; family UBA2199; genus UBA2199. Next base: position 23,289 of record DAHVOV010000078.1, on the reverse strand, counting down.
GCTGGAGCCCGACGAGCGCACGGCGCTGGACGCCGAGATCGAGGCGCGCATCGCCCTGCGCGAGAAGGCGCGCCGCGAAAAGGACTACGCCCGCGCCGACGAGATCCGCGCCGAACTGCGCCGGCAGGGGATCGCGCTCATCGACACGCCGTCCGGCGTGAAATGGAAGCGGGAGTAGCTGCGAAGCTGAGCTCAGTGGTAGAGCAAGAAAGAGACTTGGAATGTAAAAGGAAAAAGGGTAAAGGTTAAAGTAAGAAAAAGCCCTGAAGAAATTATTGGGCGCTAGGAATAAAACGAACTCTCATGGCAAAAGGCAAAATTAAAAAGGCAAAGGTGAAGGCATTTTTCCCAATGCTCGCTGCTACCGCGATCACTGCCACGGATAGGCCGGCCATTGCCGTTCCATTCACGAATTTTTAAATCACTGCCGTCCAAAATAAATTGTTTTTTTTGACAGACCGCTTGATCCGTAAATGGTTTCGAGGCCATGCCATCCGGTTTTTCAAACGAGGCCTGGCGCTCGTAAGACTAAAATGCCAAGCTCCAAGCACCAAATCCCAAATAAATTCCAAGTTCCAAATTCCAATGACCTAAACCAAGGCATTCAACCGAAATCATGCCTGCTCAGGATAGATGACGCTTCCTGTGTTGTAATTTCATCCACGATTGCGTTTGCTCTTTGTTTGGGTCATTGGAACATTGGTGCTTGGTGCTTGTTTGGAATTTGGTGCTTGGAAATTGGTGCTTTAGTCCTACACGTTACATGCGTCCTCAAAAAAAGTTATTTTGGACAGATCTGATTACGAATCACTGGGGAGAGTTCGTCGCTGGCTTTTTCGAATTACGAATCACGAACAACGAATCACGGCAGAACTTGATTCCAGGGGGTCAAGTTCCTAGCGCTCGAAGGCGCGGCGCACGTACTGGACCAGGCGGCGCAGCAGCGAATCCTTCTTGTTGCCGCGGCGCTTGCGCAGGATCGCTTCCTTGGTCTCCTTCAGCCGCTGGTTGATGTCGTTGTAGGCCGGGTTCAGCTTGCGCGTCTTCTCGTAGCACTCCCAGGCCAGGTTGAAGTTCCCGGCCTTGAAGTAGTTCTCGGCCGAGTAGAACCAGGCGTCGTCGTAGTTGGGATCGCGCTTGGTGGCCTCGCCGAAGTACTTCTCGGCCGCGTAGTGGTTCTTGCGCACCATCAGGATGATCCCCATGTACAGGAGCAGGAAGACATTGCGCTTGTTGATCTTGTAGGCCTCCTGGAACTTCTCGCTGGCCTGCAGGAGGTTGTCCTTGCACATGGCGTAGACGCCCTGGTTGAAGAAGTACTTGCCCAGCTGGTCCGGGGTGAACATGCCCATGTCCAGCTTCTGGTCCGAGGCCTGGTAGATCTTGAGGATCTTCAGGAAGGACTCGTGCAGGCGGACGAACTCCTCCTTCAGGATGTCCTGGGCGATCAGGATGCGCTGGAACTTGATCTGCAGGCTCCGCTCCAGGTAGCGCTCCAGGACCTCGGCGATGGCCGCCCCCTTGCCCAGGTTGAACTGCCGCAGAAGTTCTTCCAGGTATTCCGTGTTCTCCATCCCGTCTCTCCTTGGCGGGGATTGTAGCACAAGCTAGGACAAATGGAAATCCTTTTGCAAGAGGTGGAAGACCTCCAGGGTGCGGGCGCGCGTGCTCTCGGTGCCCAGGCTGGTGTCGATGGCGTAATGGGCCGCCTTGAGCTTCTCGCGCAGCGGGAACTGCGAGCGGATGCGCTTCTGCGCCTCGGCCCGCGTCAGTCCGTCGCGCTCCATGGCGCGGCGCAGCTGCACCGCCGGCGACGAGTAGACGACGACGATGCGCTCGAAGTCGCCCTGGATGCCCGATTCCAGCAGCAGGGCCGACTCGTAGACCAGGAAGTCGTAGATGCCGGCGGACTCGGCCTCGCGGATCAGCCGCCGGCGCTCCTCGCCGACCAGGGGGTGGACGACGGCGTTGAGCGCCCGGCGCTTCTCGAGGTCCGCGAACAGGATTTGGCTGAACTTCTCCTTGTCCAGCCCGCCGCCGGCGTCGAGGACGCCCGGGCCGAAGATGCCGACGACCTCCTGCAGCAGGGGCGAGCCGGGGGCGAAGACGATCGCCTTGGCCAGGTCGTCGGCGCGCAGCGTGCGGCAGCCCTGTTCCTCCAGCACCCGCAGGACGAACGTCTTGCCGGAGCAGAAGCCGCCCGTGAGCCCGATCCGGTGCATGGCCGGCGGCCTATTTCTTCTGCCCCTTGAGGAAGTCGGAGAAGTTGAAGATGGCGTTCTGGTCGGCGACGATGGCCTGGATGTTGGGCGCCAGCATCTTGACGTACTCGTACTGGACCAGCGCCGGGTTCTCGGCCAGGGCCCGTCCCTTCAGGCGCAGCGACTCGGCCTCGCCCTCGGCCTCGATGATCTTGCGCTTCTTCTCCAGTTCCTGGCGCTCCAGGACGTACTTCATGCGCTGCGCCTCCTGCTGGGCGATCTGCTTGTTCTCGATGGCCTGCTGGAACTCGCGCGAGAACTGCACGTTGCGCAGCAGCGCCTCCTCGAGGGTGATGTAGTTGCGCACGAAGGAGGCGCGCAGCTTGGTCTCCATCTCGGCCTGGATCAGGGTGCGCTTGCCCGAGTAAACGTCGAGCACCGGGTACTCGGCGACGATCATGCGCACCGTCGAGCGCACCTGGGGGCGGATGACCTTGTTGACGAAGTCGACGCCGATGCGGCGGTGCAGCTTGTCGAGGTTCTCCGGGTCGGGGTGGTAGCGCACCGAGATGTCGAGCAGCACGATCTGGCCGTCGGCGGTCAGGGCCTGCAGCGAGTCGTCGCCCTTAATCTCCCCCTCCAGCTGGGCGATGCTCATGGTGTAGGTGCGGGCCTTCATGTCGTAGACCGTCGGCTCCTCGATGAGCGGCACCAGGAAGTAGAAACCCTCGTTGGGGGTGACGCGCAGGGTGCCGGTGGCCTTGTTGAAGATCACCGCCTTCTCGCCGGGGTCGATGACGATGTAGATCTTGAACAGGAAGATCAGCACGAAAATGACGATGGCCGCCGCCAGGATGTACTTGCCGATCTTCTTGGTCATGTTCCCTCCGTCCACGATCGCTTGCTTGATGTTGTCCATGGGAAAAAGTCTAGCCGACCGTGCCGCCGATGTCAAGGAAGCGCCGCCCGTCCGCGGCGACCGCGGTGTCAACCTTCTGCCCCTTCATTTCGTCTTATATGGTGGAAGGAGCCAATGCAACGGAACGAAATGGACGATCAGGCTGGCCTGCCGGCGACGCACGCGAGGGGCGCCGCCGCCCGGGGCTGAAGGACCGTGAGCGGCCCGGCAACGATCCGCCCGGGGCAGGTCGACGCCCTCCCCCTGGCGGGAGTGCGCGATGCGGGGGAAAACGCCCTGTTGGAGCGGCTGGCCGCCGGCGACCGCGGCGCCTTCGCCGAGCTGGTGGAGCGCTACCAGAAGCCGGTGTTCGCCCTGGCCTACGGCTTCTTCCGCGACCGCGACGACGCCCTGGAGATCGTGCAGGAGGCATTCATGAGGATCCACGACAAGATCGGCGCCCTGCGGCCGGAGCAGTCCCTGCCGGGCTGGATCCGCCGCCTGACGCACAACCTGTGCGTCGACCGCTACCGGCGGCTGGCGCGGCAGCGGCGGCGGGAATGCGGCCTGGAAGAGGTGCCGGAGCGGCATTTCGCGGTCCTCGACGGCCCCGCCCAGGAGTGGGGGCGCAGCCGCCGTCAGGAGGCGATCGAGCAGGCGCTGGACCGGCTGTCGCCGCGGCAGCGCTCGGTGTTCGTGCTGAAGTACCGCCAGGGGCTGAAGCTGCCCCAGGTGGCCGAGGCCATGGCCATCTCGCTCGGCACCGTCAAGGCCCTGCATCACCGGGCCCTGTGCCGCGTCCGCCGCGAGCTGGCGCCGTGGTCGGGAGGGGAGCATGAAAGCATGTCGTGAATTCCGGTGCGACCTGGAGTGGCTGGCGGCGGACGAGCTCGCCGGCGCGCGGCGGCAGGCGCTCGAGAAGCACCTGGGCTCCTGCCCGGCCTGCCGGATGGAGCTGGAGGCGTGGCGCACCCTGCTGGCCGACGCCGCCATCCCCGCCGCCGAGGTCGAGGCGGCCGTGGCCGCCGTCGACTGGCCCGCGGTCAGCGGCCGGATCCTCGCAGCGGCGGAGGGGCGGCGCGTCGCGGCCCGGCGGCGCGCGCCGGCCTGGTCCCCGGCCTGGCTGGCGGCGGCCGCGGCGCTGGCGGCGGTGGTCGGCCTGGGATTGTTCTTCCTGGGGCGGTCCACGGCGCCCCTCGTCCCGGCGCCGCCCGATCCGCAGGGCCTGGCCTCCGCCATGGTGCACCTGCAGTCGGGGCTGGCCCGCGAAGAGGCCGTCTCCTACCTGCAGCAGAGCCAGCTGATGTTCGTCGACCTGCTCAAGGACTGCCCCGGCGAGGAGATGGCGGCCATGGACCTGCGCCTGTACTCCCGGAGGGCCAAGGAGCTGCTGCTGCACAAGAAGTACATCGAGCAGAGCCTGCCGCCCGTGGAGTGGCTGAGGATGCGGCAGGTCGCGGAGCGGATCGACTGGTTGAACTACGAGATCCTGCAGCTCGAGGCGCAGGGGCTCTGCGGCCAGATCCAGCGCCTGCAGCGCCTGCTGGAGAACGAGAGGCTGCTGCTGAAGATCAGGCTGCTGGAAAGGGAGCTTTCCGCCAAACCCTATATCGAGGCATAAATGAAAACGAAATGGATCGCCTTCATCCTGATGGCCGGCTGGCTGGGGGTTGCGGCGCAGGCCGCCCAACCCGGCGACGAGCTCTTCGAAAGGGCCAAGACGCTGATCTTCGACCGGCAGTGGGCCGGCGCCCTGAAGAACCTGGACGAGATCATCGCCCGCCACGCGGACAGCCGCTATTACGCGACGGCCCTCTTTTACCGGGGCAAGTGCCAGGAGGAGCTGGGGGCCCGCCGGGAGGCCCTGGAGAGCTATGAGACGTTCGTCTCCGTGTCCCCGGCGAGCAACCTGGCCGAGGAGGCCCTGGTCTCGGTCATCGACCTCTCCACCGGGCTCTATCAGTCGGGCGAGAAGGAATACCTGAAGAAGATCGTGGGCCTGCTGGGGAACGGGAACAAGGTCGTTTCCTATTACGCCGCCCTCAAGCTGAGCTATATCCCGGACCGCGACGCCGCCGCCCGGGCGCTGCCGGTGCTCCTGCGCATCCTGGAGAAGGAGCAGGACGAGGAGCTCCGCGACCGGGCCAGGATCGCCGTCATGCGCATCGACCCGGCCCGCCTGAAGGGGACCGGCAGCGGCGCGCGGCGGGCGGCGGGAAAGCTGCTGAAGATCTACGTCGCCGAAAAAGGCGACCCCAAGGGCAAGATCTCCATCGCCATTCCCCTGGCCCTGGCGGACGTCGCCCTGCGGTCGCTGGGCGCCCAGGAGAAGCAGGCGCTGCGGAAGGAAGGCTACAACGTGGACCGGCTCCTGGAGCAGCTGCTGGACGAGGGAAAGAAGATCGACATCCAGGCCGAGGACGTCATCGTCCGCATCTGGATCGAATAGAAGGAATCGAGGAGGAAAAATGAAGAGAGGAATCTGTGTGCTGCTGGTCGCCCTGCTCGCGGTCACGGCCGCCCTGGGGCTTTTCGCCACGGCCGCCGACGACTACAAGATCGTCAAGAACGCGGTCCACAACCCGGACAAGGGTGGGGTGGCGCAATGGTTCAAGATCGTCGTCACCGGCAAGAGCGACAAGGGGGAGAACGTCAAGATCACCCTGCCCGTCTCCCTGGTGGAGATCATGATGAATGCCACCCCGGAGAAGGAGTTCCGCGTCAACGGCGACTGCCAAGTCGATCTCAAGCGGGTCTGGAACGACTTGAAGAAGGCCGGGCCCATGTCCCTGGTCGAACTCGAGACGGAGGACGGAGAAACGGTCAAGATCTGGCTGGAGTAGCCCGGGACGGGAAAAGATCCGATCGCGCGGGGGCGAAGGCCATGCCTTTGCCCCCGTTCTTTTTATCTGATTTTTCAGCAGGGCTGGGGCCGTGCCGGCGACCGGCATGGGATTCTCGGATCTCGGTGTATAAATAATACGAGCAATCGTAACGCGTGACGCGTGACGCGGAACCGCAACGAAACGAACTCTGAGCGTTCGTGATCGTGTTTGTGTTCGCAACGACATGAACCAGTCTCTTGCCGTTGCGAATCACGAATCACAACAGTTCATTCATTGCTGTTGCCGTCCGCCGTCCGCCGTATGCCCAGTTCCACTCTTCCTCGTCACTCGTCACTTGTTACTCGTCACTGAATCCTGGCAGTCCTGCACTGCGCCTTGCCGGGCCGTCCGCGCCGTGATACCATGGCGCCTCATGGCACGCTGGAAGCCTTCGGCGAACGATCTGCTGGTCCTGCTGGTGGTGGCGTTCTGGGCGGTGAACATCTCGCTGGTCAAGATCGCCCTGGCCGAGATGCCGCCCCTGCCCTTCAACGGCATCCGCCTGCTCCTCGCCTCCGCCGTCCTGCTCGGCTGGCTGCTGGCCAGCGAAGGGGACCTGCGGCTGCGACGGCGCGACCTGCCCAGGATCCTCCTGCTGTCCTTCTCGGGCTATGCCCTGTACCAGTACCTCTTCATCTTCGGCATCGACCGCACGACCGCCGCCAACACGGCCGTCATCTTCGGCAGCGGGCCGATCATGATCTCCCTGCTCAGCTCGTTCTTCAAGCAGGACCGGATCCGCCCGCTGGGCTGGCTGGGCATCGCCCTGGGCTTCGCCGGGATCTACCTCGTCGTCAGCGGCCGCGTCGGCGGCATGTCCCTGTCGGCCCGCACCTGGAAGGGGGACCTGATCCTGTTCGCCGCCGTGTTCCTGTGGTCCCACTACACGGTCTCGGCGCGGCCGCTGCTGAGGACGTATTCGCCGCTGAAGTTCACGGCGGTGACCATGGGCCTGGGCACGCTGATGTTCCTGCCGCTCGCCGTCCGGCCGCTGCTCCGCTTCTCCTGGGGCGCCGTCTCCACCAAGGCCTGGCTGTGCCTGCTGTTCTCGGGGACGATCGCCCTCTCCCTGGCCATGGTGCTGTGGTTCTTCTCGGTGCGCCGGGTGGGCAACAGCCGGACGGCCGCGATCTACAACCTGCAGCCGGTGCTCGCCGTACTGGCCGCCGCCCTGATCCTCGGCGAACGAGTGGGCGCGTCCCTGCTCCTCGGCGCGGCGGTCATTTTTTCCGGCATCGTCCTCACCCGGCTCGGGCGCGAGCCCATGTCGCAGGGAACAGGGGAGGCCCGCGGGCCCGGGGGTCCCGCCTCTCACGGCCCGGAAGGCCGGGAATGCTGAGATAATCCGCCTCCGCTCATATGTAACCGGTAAAAAGCGGGGAGGAGGTGCGCGATGAGCCGCAAGATGACGATCGTCCTCATGACCTGGCTGGCCGCGGAGGTTCTCTGCGCCGGCACCATCACCCTGGTGCAGCCCAACGGCGGCGAGAACCTTGTCCTGGGGACCGACAACTACCCGATCCAGTGGAACGCCGCCAACGTCGGCCAGAGCGTTCGCATCCGCCTGCGGCGCAACGGCACGCTGGTCGGCGCCATCGCCAGCAGCGTGGCGGCCAACTCCTCCCCCTTTCTCTGGAAAGTGGGGCGACTGGCCAGCGGCGCCATGGTCGAGCCCGGCGGGGGCTACACGGTGAAGATCCTGGCCATCGACGGCGACGAGGTGGCCGAGAGCGCGGCCCCGTTCGCCATCGTCGAAAGCCAGCCGCTGCCGCCCCCGCCCCCGCCGGTCATGCTGCGGCTGGAGGCGCCCAACGGCGGCGAGAGCTATCTCCTGCACCACGATTGCCCCGTGAGCTGGAAATCCATTTCACCGGCCCAGGTCGGCAGCGTGCGGCTGGAGCTGCTCAATTCCGGCGGCGGGCTCTTGGGCACGATCAAGGACGGCCTGCCCGCGACGGGAACCTGGACCTGGAAGGCGGGCGAGTATGGCGGCGCCACGGCGCCGGCCGGTTCCTACCGCCTGTGCGTCCGCTCCATGGCCGCCGGCGCCATCCGCGACGACAGCGATGCCCTCTTCGAGCTGAAGAGCCTTCACGCCATGGTCAGCAAGGCCCAGCGCATCCCGATACAGAAGGGAGTGAGCCTTGATGCGGACATCCAGAATTATCCCTGCCATGATACGTTCCCAGGGGACATGAGCGCATATCTCCCGTCATCCCTCCTTCCGCAGGGATGGCAGCAGCTCTTCGGCGGCAGTTGCGGGAATCCCAACCAGTATGCCCAGGCCGGCGTTTACTGGTTCCCCTATGAAAACTACAACGTGGCGGCGATCTACCGCTCGCGAATTCTCTTCCATGTGGGGGAATTCGCCGGCCAGGGGGCGAGCCTGAAGAGCGCCAAGCTGAAGATGAAGCGCGTCCACTCCATCCACGAGGACGCGGGGAGCGGCTGCGGCTGCCAGGAGAACATCTGGGTGCTCAATGCGCCCATGACCGGCGCCGCCATCCCCGCCATCGGCCAGCGCATCGACGTCGACTTGGGGGCGAGCGAGTTCACCCGCGACGTCACCGCGATCGTGCGCCAGTGGCTCGACGGCACCCTGGCCAACAACGGCCTGCTGCTGCTGGCCGGGGAACTGCCGTGCTCGGGCGGCCGGAAGTGCGCCTCCTGTTACGAGCCTACCCTGGTCCTGGAGATGGATTAGAAAGGCTCCCGTTTCCTCCCGCAGCCGGGCCCGAGCGCCGGCGCGAATGCTGCCCGCTCCACGCGGCCGCGCTTGCTCCGGGAAGGCGGACATGCTAAAACGTGACCTGCCCGGAGGGAGCGATGGACAAGTGCCTGCGCCGGATCTTGCGGATATTGAGTGGATTGGCTTCGCTGAAGTTCACCGTCGTCATCCTGTCGCTCATCTCTTTCCTGGTGATCGCCGGCACCGTCTGCCAGGCGCAGTTGGGCATCTATGCCGCGCAGCGGCGAGTATTCGACGCTTGGATCTTCCGCCTTTTCGGCTTTCTGCCCCTACCGGGGATGCGGTTGGCCGGCGCCCTGTTCATCGTTAACCTGCTGGCCGCCTTCGCCCGCCGCCCGGTGCGCAGCTGGCGGCAGTGGGGCCTGTTGCTGCTCCATGGCGGGCTGCTGCTCCTGGTCGGCGGCGGCTTCTTCATCGCCGCCACGGCCCGGGAATCCTACCTGCATCTGCGCGAGGGGGAGAGCGCGGGCCAGGCGCTGGCCGCGGCCGACTGGCAGCTGGCTGTTCGCTCCCGGGCCGCCGCCGCGGAGCGGGAGTGGACCGAAGACATGACGCTGCTGGAACCGGGCCGGGAGGCGCCGGCCGGCAACACCGGCCTGGTCCTGCGCGTGGAGAGGCGCCTGGCGAACTGCCGCCAGGCCGGGCCTGACCGGCTGGAGCCGCTGCCGCCGGCGGACGCGCCCGAGGAGAACAATCCGGGGCTGTTGCTGCGGGTCGGCGCCGGCAACGAGAGCGGCCGCGTCGCCCTATGCGGCGGCGGGGAGCGGCCGGTCGCCCTGGCGCTGGCAGGCGGGGCCTGGGAGCTGTCCCTGCGGCCGAAACGCATCCCCTTGCCGCTGCGGCTGAAGCTCCTCGATTTCAGGAGGACACTGCACGAGGGTACCGATGTTCCCAAGAGCTTCGAGAGCTGGGTCGAGCTCGAGGCCGGCGGCGATCGTCGCCGGGCGCTGATCTCCATGAACAAGCCGCTGCGCTTCCGCGGCTACACCTTCTATCAATCCTCGTACGCCGTGGACCCGGCGGGGAACGAAAGCTCGACCCTGGCGGTCGTGCGCAGCGCCGGCGCCTGGCTGCCGTACGCGGCGAGCGGCCTGATGCTCCTCGGCCTGCTGCTGCTCCTCCCGGCCATGCGGCTGGCCAGGCGCGAAGGTCGCCGGCCGGGCAGTCCCCTTGCCGGGAAGGCGAGGCTCCTCCTGCTGCTCTTGACCTGCGCCCTGCCGCGGTTCGCCCTCCCTGCCGGGGCGGCCGCGCCGATCGAGCCGTTCCGGCGGCTGGCCATTCTCGACCAGGGCCGGGTCAAGCCCATGGACACCTTCGCCCGCAACCTGCTCAAGCAGTTCTCCGGCCGTTCCAGGCTGGGCGGCGCGGATGCGTCCTCCTGGCTGGCCCGGGTCTTCTTTTCACCGTGGCAGGCGCATGACGACGCGGTCTTCCTCGTCAACCATCCCGACGTCCTGCCGGCCATCGGTTTTCCCGCCCGCAGCCGCGCCCGGGTCAGCTTCCGCCAGCTGCAGCCGCACCTGGGGGAGCTGCAGCGGCTGGCCGGCCAGTCCGCCGCGAGCGGAGAAGCGCCGGCCGGGGCGGCCGAAAGCGAGATCCTGCGGCTGTATTACAACGTCTCGGAATATTACCACCTGGCCCGTGCCTTTCATTTCGCCTGGTCGGGGAGCGGCGAGGGGGCCGCGGTGGGCCAGGGCCCCCAGGCTCCGGCCATCGTGCCGCCGGCAGCGGGCGGCGGCGCGGAGTGGCTTAGCCCCGCCTCGGCCTGGTCGCTCCGGGAACGGCTTCCCGGCGAGGTCGGCCGGGAGCTGGATTTGCTGGCCGCTGCCGCCAGGGCGTACGGACAAAGGGACTGGGACGGCTGTGCCGCCGCCCTTGGCGATTTCAACCGCTCGCTAGACCGGCGCTCGCCCATTGTCCGCCAGGGCCGGAAGCGGATGGCCCTGGAGGTCGCCTACAACCGCTTCGATCCCTTTTTCAAAGCCCTGCTGGCCTATGGACTGGCCGCGCTGCTGCTCATCCTGTCCCGGGGTATGCGCTGGCGCTGGTGGAGACGGCTGGGGCTCATTCTGCTGCTGGCGGGGATGGCAGCGCATTCGGGAGGATTGCTCGCCCGCGTGCTGATCATGGGCCGCCCGCCGGTGACCAACCTGTATGAGACCTTCGTCTTCTTCGGCTGGGCCGGGGCGGTCCTGGGGCTGGGTCTCGAGGCCTTCGAGAAGCGCGGCCTGGGCCTGCTCAGCGGCGCCCTGACCGGGCTGGTCGCGCTGGCCGTCGCCGGCCGCTATGCCCTCGAGGGCGACACCATGGGCATGCTGGCCGCCGTTCTCGATTCCAATCTGTGGCTCTCGACCCATGTCGTGACCATCGCCCTGGGCTATGCCGGCTGCGTCGTCGCCGGCATCATCGGCCACTGGGCGCTGGTCCGGGAACTGTCGCCGCAGCGGGACCAGGAGGCCGGCGCGCGGAGGGAGAGGATGTTGCTGGCCGCCCTGGGCTTCGGCCTGGCCTTCACCGCCATCGGCACCGCCATGGGCGGCATCTGGGCCGACCAGTCCTGGGGGCGCTTCTGGGGCTGGGACCCCAAGGAGAACGGGGCGCTGCTGATCATCCTGTGGTGCGCCATCCTGCTGCATGCCCGCCGCGCCGGCTGGCTCGGCCGGGCCGGGCTGGCCGCCGGCGCCGTCGGCGCCGTCGTCGCCGTGGCGCTCACCTGGTTCGGCGTCAACCTGCTGGGCAAGGGCATGCACGCCTACGGCTTCACCAGCGGCATCGGCCGCGCCCTGGCCGCCTTCGTCATGGGCGAGCTTCTCTTCGTGGCGCTGGCCTTGGCCCGCCTCAAGCGCAAGCGGCCGCGCGCGTGACGGGAACGGGTATTGACTTCGCGCTTCCATCCTCATAGCATGTGCGGGGATGGAATGGGGCCGCCGATGCCGCGCGAGGGGTCGGGGCCGGGGGTGAGCATGAGCAAGAAAACCGTCTTCGCGGCCGCGGCGGCCATGGGCCTCCTGCTGGCGGGGCTGGCCGCCCAGGCCCTGGTCAAGAGCGGCGAGCAGGCGCTGGCCACGCGGAAATACTCCGACTACCAGACGCCGCAGTTCTGCGGCACGTCGTGCCACGGCGATTTCTACCAGCAGTGGAAGCAGGCGATGATGTCGCAGGCCTATACCCACCACTGGGACGAGATCGAGTACTTCAAGCTGGCCGTGCCCCACGCCGAGAAGGACAGCGCGGTGGCCGGCGTCAAGGCGGGCTGCAACGGCTGCCACGCGCCGATCGCCTTCCTGGCCGGCGACGTGCCGCCGCCGCTGCCGGAGAAGAACAGCCGGGCCAACGAGTCGGTCTCCTGCGAGGTCTGCCACACGGCGGTCGGCTTCGGCGGCGACGTGCCCCACAACTTCAACTTCATCTCCAGCCCGGGCCGGACCAAGTACGGCCCGCGCCAGGGCAAGAACTCTCCCGAGCACAACCTGGCCAGGTCGGACTTCCTGAACAAGGCCGAGTTCTGCGGCACCTGCCACAACGAGATGAGCCCCTATGGCGTCTGGGTGAAGTCGACGCAGCTGGAGTGGAAGGATGGGCCGTACAGCAAGGAGGGCGTGCGCTGCCACGATTGCCACATGACCTATGCCGACGGCTTCTCGGCGGCCATGGGCAACCGCTATCCCGACGTGCGCCAGCACCTCTTCCACGGCGCCCATGACCCCGGCAAGGTGGCGGGAGTGATCGAGCTGCGCGTCCATCCCGACATCCGAGAGGCCGAGCCGGGCGACCGCGTCAAGTTCACCATCGCCCTATTCAACCAGAAGACGGGGCACAAGTTCCCCTCGGGATCGGTCGAGGACCGCATCGCCTGGATGCACGTGGAGGCGGTCGACGCCGCCGGCAAGGCCTATCACCTGCCGGTGGACCGCAAGGGCTTCGCCGGCGAGGAGTACACCATCGGCAGCGACGCGCTGGCCTACCAGGACATGGGCATCGCCCTGAACGACGCGAACTTCCCCGGCGTGCAGCGCGACGGCATCCCGCTCGGCGACCGCATCTTCCGCATGCCCTATTTCGACCCGCAGGGGCGGATGACCATCCAGCAGTGGAACACCAAGTCGCAGGGGGTCGACTACCGCATCGGGCCGCGCGAGACCAAGCTCGAGACCTGCACCTTCACCCTGCCGCAGGACGTCGCCATCGGGCCGCTGAAGGTCACCGCCGTGCTGAACTACCAGAAGCTGGTCAAGCCGGTGGCCGATTTCCTGGGCGTGCCGGCCGACGAGGCCGAGATCGTCCGCGTCAACGCCCACTCGACCTCCATCGAGGTCGTCGATTGAGGAGGGAGACATGAAACGAACAACCGCCGCGCTCTTGCTGCTGGCGCTGGGCCTGGGGGCGGCCGCTACCCTGCAGGCCATGCCGGCCTTCGCCCGCAAGTACCAGATGTCGTGCAAGGTGTGCCATGCGCCCTTTCCCAAGCTGAAGGCCTACGGCGAGGAGTTCGCCGCCAACGGCTTCGTGCTGAAGGACAAGGAGGCGCCGCGTTATTACGCCGATACCGGCGACGAGAAGGTGTCGCTCATCCGCAACCTGCCCATCGCGCTGCGCGTCGAGGCGTACGCCTCCGTCAACCACGAGGATGGCCGCATGCTGGACGTCTCCACCCCCTACCTGATCAAGCTGCTGTCCGGAGGGGAGATCCTCCGCAACGTCTCCTACTATTTCTATTTCTTCTTCAGCGAGCGCGGCAAGGTGGCCGGGCTGGAGGACGCCTTCCTGATGTTCAACGGCGTGCTGGGCGACCTTGACGTCATCGTCGGCCAGTTCCAGGTGGCCGACCCGCTGTTCAAGGGCGAGCTGCGTCTGACCTACGAGCCGTATGCCGTCTACAAGGCCAAGCCCGGCCTGTCGGGCGTCGACCTGACATACGACCGCGGCATCATGCTCATCTACGGGCTCAAGGGCGGAACCGACCTGACGCTGGAGGTGGTCAACGGCAGCGGCATCGGCGACAGCGAGGCCAATCCCCACGGCAACTTCGACGCCGACAAGTACAAGAACGTCATGGCCCGGGTCAGCCAGGACCTGGGCGAGAGCCTGCGCGTAGGCGCCTTCGGCTACTACGGCAAGGAGAAGGGGCCGACCGGCCAGGTCAACGAGCTGTGGCTGGCCGGCGCCGACGCCACCGTGGCGCTGGGCAAGCTGGAGATGAACCTGCAGTACGTCGAGCGCCGCGACGACAATCCGTCGTTCCTGTTCCATGCTGCCGAGGTCGCCACCCGCGGCGCCTTCGCCGAGCTGATCTACCTGCCGCGCGGCGACGACAGCCCCTGGTACGGCGCCGGCATCTTCAACTGGATCGATTCCGACCAGGAGGACCTGCGCTACACCGCCGCCAGCCTGCACGGCGGTTGGATGCTGCGGCGCAACTTCCGGCTGGTCGCCGAGGCCACCTACGCCTTCCGCTCGGACAAGGGCGAGTATCCCCGCTTCGGCGTCGGCCTGGTCACAGCCTTCTGAGGGAGAAGCCGGCTACTCCGTCCCCCGCTCCCCCGCCTGCAGCATGATCTCCTGGATGCGGGCGATGGTGGCCTCGGTGTCGCCGAGGATGCCCTCGCGCAGCTTCATGTTGTCCAGCAGCTGCAGGGCGAGGGCCTTCAGCAGCGGCGCGGCCGGGTCGGCCTTGTGCAGGGCGGTCATGCGCCGGATCAGCGGGTGGCCGGGATTGATCTCCAGGACGCGCTTGGCGAGCGGGTAGTCCTTGTTGACCATGCGGATGATCTTCTCCATCTGCAGCGACGGGCCGTCGGCCGGGTTGAGCAGGATGCAGGGGCTGTCGACGAGCCGCTTCGAGACCCGCACGTCCTCGACCTGGTCGCCATAGGTCGCCTTCAGGTAGGTCACCAGGTCGCCGGCCTCCCGATGCGCCTCCTCGTCGCCGGCCTTCTCCTCCAGCGGGATGTCGGCGCTCTCGGCCATCTTGAAGGGCTTGCCATCGAACTCGCGCAGGTGGTCGACGACGAACTCGTCCAGGGGGTCGGTGAGGAACAGGACCTCCTGCTCCTTCTTGCGGAAGATCTCCAGGGCCGGGTTCCTCTCGATCGCGCCGCGGTCGCTGCCGCCCAGGTAGTAGATCTCCTTCTGCCCCTCGGCCATGCGGCCAGCGTACTGCTTCAGGTCGATCCGCTCGTCGCCGGCGGTCCTGGAGCTCTGGAACAGGAGGAGCTGGGACAGCTTCTCGCGGTTCTCGAAGTCGTTGACCGTGCCCTCCTTCAGGTTGCGGGCGAAGTTCTTCCAGACGGCGAGGTATTTCCCGCGCTCCTTCTCCTTCAGCGCCTCCAGGTGCTCCAGCAGCTTGCGCACCACGTGCTTGCGGATCTTCTCCACGCGGACGTTGCTCTGGAAGGTCTCGCGCGAGATGTTCAGCGGGATCTCCTCCGAGTCGATGACGCCCTTGACGAAGCGCAGGTATTCGGGCATGACCTCCTTGGAGCCCTTCTGGATGAGGACCTTGCGCGAGTACAGGTCGACGCCCGGCTCCTCCTTCATCAGCCCCAGGAGCTCGAACGAGGTCTTGGGCACGTAGAGCAGGGCATGGAACTGCACCGGGGCGTCGGACTGGAGGTGGAGCCAGGTCTCGGGCTCCTCCTGGGAGTTCTCCAGGAACTTGTAGAACTCGACGTAGTCCTTGTCGGCCAGCTTCGACCGGGGCTGGGTCCAGACCGCGTCGCGGCGCTCGATCCTCTCCTGGTCGAGGTAGATGGGGAAGGGGACGAACTTGGAGTGCGTGAGGATGATGCCGCGCAGGCGGAAGGCCTCCAGGTACTCCTTCTCGTCCTTCTTGAGCAGCAGCTCGATGCGCGTGCCGCGCCCCTCCTTCTCCGCCGCCTCGATGGTGTAGCTGCTCTCGCCGGTCGACGTCCAGCGCCAGGCGCCGGCGCCCTTCTGCCACGAGCGGGTGAGGATGCGGATCTCCCTGGCGACCATGAAGCTGGAGTAGAAGCCGACGCCGAACTTGCCGATCAGGTCGACCGCCCCCCCCTTCTCGCCCTCCTGGAGCCGCTTCAGGTAGTCGAGCGTGCCCGAATGGGCGATGGTGCCGATGTTCTTCACCAGCTCATCGCGGCTCATGCCCACGCCGTTGTCCTCGACGACCAGGATGCCGCGCTTCTTGTCGATTTCGATGGTGACCTTCAGCTCCTGGTCCTTCCCCTCCAGGTCGGGGACGGTGAGGAACTCGAACTGCATCTTGTTCAGCGCGTCGGCGGCGTTGGAGACCAGCTCGCGCAGGAAGACCTCCTTGTTCTTGTACAGCGAGTAGACCAGGATGTCGAGCAGCTGCTTGACCTCGGACTGGAACTCGTATTTCTCTCCCTTTTCCTCTGCCATGGCGATTCTCCTTGGGCGTTTTCAGGGAAATTATACCATTGCTGTCAAGGCGCGGCCCTGGCCGGCTAAGCCCCGGCGGCCATTCAATCCTCGATCGCGAGGCAGGCAAAGCCTCGCGGATCGGGGTGAGAGCTTCGCCGCCGGGGGGAATTGCAAAAAAGCGGGGCGTTGGCTACAATGAGCCTTCGCGAAAAATCGGCTTGCGCGACAACAAGGAGGACGAATGGCAGTCGTCGTAACGGGAAAGAACCTGAAGATCGAGGACGTGTACCGGGTGGCCTACGAGAGCGAGAAGGTCGAACTGCACCCCGAGGCGCTGGCGCGCATCAAGGCCAGCCGCGCCTTCATCGAGAAGCGCATCGAGGCGCGCGAGATCATGTACGGGGTCAACACCGGCATCGGCGAGTTCTCCGAGGTCGTGCTCACCGACGAGCAGGTCGGCCAGTTCCAGAAATACCTGATCTACAACCATGCCGCGGGGATCGGCACCCCCGTGCCCATCCCCGAGGTGCGCGCGGCCATCCTCAGCCGCGTCAACGTCCACGCCAACGGCTGCTCGGGCATCCGCCCCGAGATCACCGAGACCTACGTGGACATGCTCAACAAGGGCCTGACGCCGGTGGTCTGCAACAAGGGCAGCGTCGGCGCCTGCGGCGACCTGGCGCCGATGAGCCAGATCGCCCTGCTGCTCATGGGCGAGGGCGAGGCCTTCGTCGGCGGCGAGCGCCTGAGCGGCGCCGCGGCCATGAAAAAGGCCGGCATCCCCGTGCCCGGGCTCAAGGCCCGCGACGGCCTGGGCGCGATCAACGGCAGCAACCTGATCACCGGCATGGCCTGCCTGCAGATCTACGAGATCGAGCGCCTGCTGAAGCAGGCCGAGATCGCCGCCGCCATGACCCTGGAGGCGCTGATGGCCAACATGAAGCCCTACGACGCCCGCCTGCACAAGCTGCGCGGCTTCCAGGGCGCGGTCACCTCGGCCGAGAACATCAAGCGCGTCATCGAGGGCTCCGACCTGCTGGGCAAGGTCAAGGTCAAGGTGCAGGACGCCTACAGCATGCGCTCGACGCCGCAGGTGCTGGGCGCCGCCCGCGACCAGCTGCGCTGGACCCGCTCGCAGCTGGAGATCGAGCTGAACGGCGTGGCCGACAACCCGCTCTTCCTGCACGACGACGGCGTGGTGCTCACCGGCGCCAACTTCCAGGGCTCGCCGATCTCGGTGCCGCTGGACATGCTGGGCGCGGCGGTGACCATGGCCTGCGTCATCTCCGAGCGGCGGCTGAACCGCCTGCTCAACCCGGCGCTGAGCGTGGGGCTGCCCTCCTTCCTGACCAAGGGCGCCGGCATGTTCTCCGGGCTCATGCTCAGCCAGTACACCGCCGACATGATGATCGTCGAGCAGCGCATCCTGTCGATGCCGGCCTCGATCCAGTCCATCCCGGCCGCCGCCGACCAGGAGGACTTCGTCTCCATGGGCATGAACACGGCGCTCAAGACGCGGCAGATCATCGACAACGCCTACGGCGTGCTGGGCATCGAGTTCATCGCCGCCTCGCAGGCGCTCGACTTCCGCGAGTTCACGCCCGGCAAGGGCACGCTGGCCGCCAAGGCCGCGGTGCGCAAGGTGGTGCAGCACCTCGACGTCGACCGGCCGCTGTTCCCCGACCACAACGCCATCCTGGAGACGGTCAAGAAGCGCGATATCCTGAAGGCGGTGGAGGCGGAGATCGGCGAGCTGAAGACGTACTGAGCGCCCGAGTAAATCCGTAAGCCGGCGCGCCCCTCCCGGAAAGGGAGGGGCGCCGCAAGCGAGGAGCCATGCCGTTGCCCAGCCCGTTCGTCGAGATCGCCGCCATCCTGGCCGTGGCGGCGCTGCTCGGTGCCCTGGGGCAGAAGCTGCGCCAGCCGCTGATCATCATGTTCATGGCGGCCGGCATCCTGGCCGGGCCGGCCGGGCTGGGCGTCATCCGCAGCCACGGCAGCATCGCACTGCTGGCGCACATCGGCATCGCCCTGCTGCTGTTCATCGTCGGCCTCAACCTCGACCTGCATTTGATCCGCACCATCGGCCCGGTGGCCCTGGCCACCGGCTTGGGGCAGATCATCTTCACCAGCGTCTTCGGCTTCCTGATCGCCCTGGCCTTCGCCATGCCCCTGCTCAGCGCCCTCTACGTGTCCGTGGCGCTGACCTTCTCCAGCACGATCATCATCGTCAAGCTGCTGTCGGACAAGAACGAGCTCGATTCGCTCCACGGCCAGATCGCCATCGGCTTCCTCATCGTCCAGGACATCGCCGCCATCATCGCCCTGGTCGTGCTGACCACCCTGGGGGCCAGGACGGGCGGCGGGGGCGCGCCGCTGCTCTCGGTGCTGGCGATCGCGGGCAAGTTCGCGGCCTTCGTGGCGCTGGTCGTGCTGCTGGCCTGGAGGGTCATCCCGCGGCTGGCGCGGCGCCTGGCCGCCTCACAGGAGATGCTCACCCTGTTCGCCGTGGCCTGGGCGGTGGTCCTGGGGGCCGCCGGCGAGCTGCTGGGATTCAGCAAGGAGATCGGCGCTTTCCTGGCCGGCGTCTCGCTGGCCTCGACCGCGTACCGCGAGGTCCTGAGCTCGCGCCTGGTGAGCCTGCGCGATTTCCTGCTGCTGTTCTTCTTCATCGACCTCGGCTCGCGCCTCGACCTGGCGCTCATCGGCTCGCAGGCGCTGCCGGCGGCCGTCTTCTCCCTGTTCGTCCTGGTCGGCAATCCGCTGATCGTCATGGCCGTCATGGGCCGCATGGGTTACCGGCGGCGCACCGGCTTCCTGGCCGGGCTGACCGTCGCCCAGATCAGCGAGTTTTCCCTGATCGTGTCCGCCATGGGGCTCAGCTTGGGGCACATCGGCGCCAGCGCCATGGGCCTGATCACCCTGGTGGGGGTGGTGACCATCTTCGTCTCCACCTACATGATCCTCTTTTCCGGCCCCCTCTACGCCCGCCTGTCCCCATACCTGGGTCTCTTCGAGCGCCGCGTCCCGCACCGCGAGTCGGCGAGCGACACGGCGAGCCCTGCCGGCGTCATCGACGTCATGCTGCTGGGATTGGGACGCTACGGCGGCGGCCTGGCCGAGAACCTGCTCCGGCGCGGCCGGACGGTGCTGGGCGTCGATTTCGATCCCGACGTGCTGCAGGCCTGGCGACGGCGCGGCCTGCCCGTGCTCTTCGGCGACGCGAACGACCCCGACCTCTGCGCGCAGCTGCCCTTGAACCGGGCGCGCTGGGTGGTCTGCACCGCGCGCGTGCGCGAGCTCAACCTTCGCCTACTGCACAAGCTAAGGGCTTGCGGCTTCGCCGGTCGGGTGGCGCTCACCGCCGCCACCCAGGAGGAGGCGGGCGAGTTCGAGAAGGCCGGTGCCGACATCGTCTTCCGCCCCTATGCCGACGCCGCCGAGCAGGCGGTCGATGACCTGAGCGACGCCATGGAGATGATGCCCGAGATCCTCGACTGGCCGGTCGCCTTCCGCGAGGTCCGCGTGCCGGCCGCGGCGGCGGCGGCCGGCCGCGCCCTGCGCGACATCGGGCTGCCGGTGCACAGCGGGGCGAGCATCCTGGCGGTGAGCCGTACCGGCCGCACCCACTATGACCCCGGCCCCGACTTCCAGGTATTCCCCAACGACCGCCTGGTCATCGTCGGCGACGAGGAACAGCTGCGGCGCGCCGAGGACCTGCTTACGCTGCGCCCCGAGGAAACGGCGGCGCCCGAGAGCGAACGCTTCGTCGTCGCCGAGCTGTCGGTCGTCGCCGGCGAGCGCGTGGCGGGCCGGACCCTGGCACAGCTGAATTTCCGCCAGAATTACGGAGTCACGGTGATCGGTATCCGCCGCGGCCGCGAGCGCATCGCCACGCCGGGGGCGGTCGAACGGCTGGTCGCCGGCGACCGGCTGCTCGTCATCGGCAGCGCCAACGCCGTCACCGGGCTCTGCGCCCGGCTCGACGGTGAGTTGCTGCCCCTGGGCAACGCCTGCGCCATCCGCCGCAAAGGCGGGGAGGAGCCATGAAGAAGATCGACTTCAAGAAAGAGCTGAAGCGCCTGTACCTGCCGTCGGCCAAGGAGGCCGAGCTGGTCGACGTGCCGCCGATGAATTTCCTGATGATCGACGGCGCCGGCGACCCCAACCGCGAGCGCTCCTACCAGGAGGCGGTCGAGGCCCTCTTCTCCGCCGCCTATGCCGTCAAGTTCAAGGTGAAGAAGACCCTGGCCATCGACTACGGCGTGCCGCCGCTGGAGGGGCTGTGGTGGGCCGCCGACATGGCCGCGTTCATGGCCGGCGACAAGGCGAAATGGAAGTGGACGATGATGATCATGCAGCCCGAGTTCGTCCACGCCGCCATGGTCCGCGACACCGTCGCCGAGGTCGGGAAGAAGAAGGCCCTGCCCGCTCTCGCCCAGCTGCGCTTCGGGAAATTCGCCGAGGGCAAGAGCGCCCAGATCCTTCATGTGGGCCCCTTCTCCGCGGAAGGGCCGACGATCGCCAGGGTCCACGCCTTCATCGCCTCGCTCGGCGGCAAGCTCTCGGGCAAGCACCACGAGATCTATCTCTCCGATATCCGCAAGGCCGACCCGGCCAAGTGGAAGACGGTCATCCGCCAGCCCCTGAAGTGAAGGCCGCCTCGGGAGGCCGCGGCGTCAGCCGTCAGTGGCGCGCGTCAGCACCTCGAAGCCGTCGGCGGTGACGAGATAGGTGTCCTCGACGCGCGCGCCCAGGTCCCAGTAGGCGCGGTCGATCTTCGCCCCGGCGGGGATGTAGACCCCGGGCTCGATGGTGATCACCATGTTCGGCCGCAGCATCGCCGGGGTCGGGTCGTGGACGTCGATGCCCACGCCGTGGCTGATGCCGTGGAGCCAATATTTTCCGAACCCCGCCCGGTCGATCTCTTGCCGGGCGGCCTGGTTGAGCCGGCGCACGGTGACGCCGGGCCGCAGCAGCCGCTCGGCGGCCGCTTTGGCGGCCAGGACCGCGTCCAGGACCCGGCCCTGCGCCGGTGTGGGGGCACCGCCGATCGCGAAGGTGCGGGTCATGTCGGAGGCATAGCAGTCGGCCATGCAACCGATGTCGACCACCAGGAACCCCTTCGCCAGCACGGCATCGTTGCGGTCGTAATGGGGACGGACGGCGTTGGCCCCGGAGGCAACGATCGGCGCGAACGACGGGCGCGGGGCGCCGCGGTCGCGGAACGCCTTTAGGATCCGCGCCTCGATCTCCCGCTCGCTGACTCCGGCCCGGGCCAGCGCCGGCACCTCGTCCATGGCCTGGGCGACCACGCGGCAGGCGCGGCGGATGCGGGAGATCTCCCCCGGGTCCTTGATCATGCGGAGCTCGTCGACGGCCCGCGCCTGGGTGCGCCCGGCGGCCAGGAAGAGGGGACGGCTGAAGGGCGAAGGCCGCGGAATCAGCAGCGCCAGTGGCCGGGCCCGGCCGGTCAGGTAGTAGTTCCGCGCCGGCGAGAGCCCGAGCATGGGAGCGTCCAGCGCCGCCATGCGCCGGCGATGGAGCGGGTCGCCGGCGGAGGCGACCGGCGCAAGCAGCGCCAGCAGCAGCCAGGTAGCAGCGGTCGCCGCGGCCCAGCGCCGCCATTCGCGGGCAAGCGCCGACAGAGGCCGCTTGCCAACGGCGGGAGCCGTCAGCCCCCGGCGGCGGCGCACCAGGTCGATGACCTGGAGCGTGCAGGCGAGCAGGGCGAATGCGGCGAGCCAGGGGAAGGGGACGGCAAAGGAGGCGGCCAGCGCCAGCAGCGCCGCGGCCGGCATGACGGCCAGCGGGGCCGCCATCGACCACGGCCAGGCGGCGCCGCAGGCGGCGCCGGCCAGGGCGCCCAGCAGCGCGACCTGGGGACGGAAGTGGAAGCTGCCCGTATGCAGGATGAAGCCGAACCACAGCAGGGGGAACGGCAGCAGGCCGGCGACGGCCATGGCCAGGCGGGGAAGCCGCTCCTGCAGCCCCAGCAGGGCGAAAAGAAGGGCCAGGGCCGCCAGCAGGGCGAGGAGATAGCTCATGCCGCCGAGGAGGGCGAGGGCCGGGCCCAGCGCAGCGGCCAGCCAGATAAGCCCGCCGCTGAAGCGCGGCCGGCGATGGCCGAAAACGAGCAGGAAAACGGCCAGCACGCACGCCGCCGCCCTGATCGCGATGAGGATCCAGCTCGACTCCGCCTGCAGCCCGATCGCCATTTTCCCTCCTGCAGGAGTTATACGTCCGCCGGGCCGTTTCGTTCGCCCGGGCGCACCGGAGCTTTCCCGGGCGGAGGGAAATCCAGAAGGCTGCCGGATGCTTTCCTGGGTTGGAAAGGACAAAAAGCGCGGCCGTGCTATAATCGTCCGGGTTCGGTTTCCATTTGATAGGCGGGCGCGCATGAAAGAAGCGAAGAAAGGCGTTTTCGCGGACCAGGCCGGGCTGGAGAGGATCTTGTTCTTCAGCGACGCGGTGATGGCCATCGCCATCACCCTGCTGGTGATCGATCTCCGTTTGCCCGAGAACCTGCGGGAATCAGGGCTGGGGGCCGCGCTTCTCAAGCTCTGGCCGAGCTATCTGGGATATCTGCTGAGTTTCATCGTCATCGGCAATTACTGGCTCTCCCATCGTCGTTTGTTCCGCCCGATCCGCCGCTATGATGACCGCCTGTGCTGGCTTTCCCTGCTGTTCCTTTTTTTCATCGCCCTGCTCCCCTTTTCCACCCGGCTCATCGGCCTCTTCCCCATGTCGCGGACGGCTTTCGCCGTGTATTCGCTGAACGTCCTGCCGTTGGGATTCATCTCCCATGCCTTGACCCGGCATGCCTATGCGAACCACCGGCTCATCAGCGCCGCAATGCCTGCAGCCGATATCCGCAAGCTTCTCGACTTTTCGAGGAGGGGAACCATTCTGTTCCTGGCCTGCCTGATGATTTCCGCCGTTTTCCCCGTGGCGTTCTTTCCGGTCTGGTTCCTGGCTTTCCTAGCCCGGAGCGCCGGCCGCCGCGCGTTCAAGATCCAGTGATATCACGGCAGGGCCCGGGCGGCGACCCGAGGAGGCTTCTCGAGCGGGCGGCAATGAGGGTATAATGAGGCCTGGAGGTCGCCCATGCTGACACTGGCTGCGGAAGAACTGGTTTCCCTCGTCCGCTCGGTCTTTCCCCGCCGCGCGAACGACCGCGCCCTCGCCATCCTGGTC
>DAHVOV010000395.1 GCA_027318645.1 Candidatus Aminicenantota bacterium | reverse complement strand
ATGAAGGCGAATAAATTCTTGTACAAGCTCAATCTGCGCGCCCGTATCTTCGATGCCTCTCTGGTCGAAACCAAAAAATACGGGGGACTTGAAAAGTAATATCTCTTTTCAGGGCTGAAAGGGTGTCAGGTCTTTCATTATGACAATAATTGATCGGTAAAAGTAATGATGCAAGACCGGACACCAATACTGGGAACGCAGCGGACGAAGAATTCTTTTTGCCGCTGGACTATAATGAAAGTCCGCCGGCACGATCCGGATGGTCGAAAGCCAAGGAGAGCGGCATGAAAAGTGCGCGTTTGCTTCCATTGATCATTCTGGGATTTTTCGCGTTCCTGAACCTGCCGGGGCAGGATCTCCGCGTCAGCAGCCACGGCCTGGACATCCATTACCGCGTGATCGGCCAGGGGGCGCCGCTGCTCATCGTCGGCGGCGGTCCCGGGGACTCGGCGGAGCGCTATCTGGGCCTGTGCGAACTGCTGGCGAAGAACGTCCGCTGCATCCTGGTCGAGCAGCGCGGCACCGGCCGGTCCAGGCCGGCCGTCCTCGACGCCTCGACCATATCGGTCGCCCTCACCCTGGACGACTTCGAGGCCGTCCGTTGCCAGCTCGGCCTCAAGCAGTGGTCCGTGCTCGGGTTCTCCTATGGCGGCTTTCTGGCGTCGGCCTATGCCCAGTCCTTCCCCGCCTCGGTCTCGTCGCTCGTCCTGCTGGGATCGGTGGGCCTGAATTTCGACGGCTTCCCGCAGTTCAGGGACAACGTCGCCTCGCGGATGTCAGCCGAGGACCGCGAGCGCGCCGAGTACTGGGGCGATCCCGCGCGCATGAAGGCCGACCCAAAGCAGGCCGTGACCGAGATCATCCGCGCCCGCATGCCCGGCTATTTCTTCGACCGCGGGAAATCGCTCCTGGTCAGCCAGCCCATGAAGGCCTCCGACTTCGACTTCGCCATGGGGGAGTGGATATTCAAGGACATTGAGGCGCGGGGCCTGGACCTGGCGAAGATGGAGACCACCTTCGCCGGGCCGGTGCTGGTCCTGCACGGCCGCCAGGACCCCACGGGCGAATCGGCGCCGCTTTCCCTGGCGCGCCATTACAGGAACTGCAAGCTGGTCTTCATCGAGCAGTGCGGCCATTACTCCTGGGTCGAGCAGCCGGAAAAGGTCCTTGCCGCTGTCAGCGAATTTCTGGCGCATTGATGGGATCGACTTAGGTCTTTCATCATGAAGCTGGATCCCATCAAGCGCAATGTGCTGTTCGTCCTGGCGGCCATGGTCGTCTTCCTGATGAAGCCCTATTACCACGGGCCGCTGGGCGGGACCGTTCACGACTATGGCGGCAACTTCGTCGTCTCGTTCGCCGTCTACTTCATCGTAGGCATCGGGCTGCGGGGCCGGGTATCATGGAAGCCGGCCGCCGCCTTGTCCGCCCTGCTGGTCGTGGAGGCGTTCGAGATCACCGACGGGTTCAGGGTCATGAGCAATGTGTTCGACCCGCTCGACCTCCTGGCCAACGCGGCGGGGATCGGCCTGGCGCTGGCCGTCGATCGGCTGACCAGGGCGCGGGAATATCCGCTTGGGGTCAGGTCTCAATATTAGACATTTGGGGATTGAAGGTCGCAGGGTCACGCTCCCCAGGGCCGATCGCAAATATCGCGATCGTTAGAATCGGGAAAAGACCCGGGATCGCGCCGCTAGTTGATCGTCCTTACGTACTGGGCCGTGGAATATCCCAGCTTGACCTCGGAATCTGCGGTGAGATCGCCCGTCAGCGTCATCTCTCCGTAGCGCGTATGCACGATGATGTCGGCCTCGCTCGCCGGCGGGAATCCGTTCACCGGGACGGCAAAGCGGCCGGCGCGGATCCCTTCCTGGGAGAAAACGGTCGCCTTTTCGGGCAGCTTGCGGACCTTCAGGTCCACGATCCAGGACCCGGAGGAGAACGCCCATTCGACCGGGATCAGGCGCGCCAGGCGGCGGTCGATAAGCTCATCGGTCCTCGGCCTGATGATCCTGGCCGTCGTGGCCAGGACGGCCCGGCCCGTCGCCACCACCCTACCGTCGATGCTGATGGTCAGGTCGAGCGGCATGCCTGGAGCGATGTCGCCGATGTTGCCGCCGCCCGAATAGTCCCCGGGGCT
>DAHVOV010000393.1 GCA_027318645.1 Candidatus Aminicenantota bacterium | reverse complement strand
GGACGATGGCCAGCGCCCGCGTGGTCAGCGTGGTCTGCGATACCAGCAGCGGGATCCCGGCCTGCAGGCACTTGAGCGCCATCTCGGCCGAGACGCGGCCGGTGGTGAACAGGCCGCAGCGGCCGAAGTCGACGCCCGCGGCCAGCCCCCAGCCGATCACCTTGTCGACGCTGTTGCTGCGGCCGATGTCCTCGCGGCTGGCCAGGATGCGCCGGCGGGCCATGTCGGACAGCATGGAGCAGTGGATGCCGCCGTGGCGGCGGAAGCGGGACGCCCGGCCGGGGAGCTGCTCCATCAGGGCGACGGCCTGCGCCAGGGTGAACTCGAAGCCGCGGCGCACGCGCGGCGGAACGGCGTAGCGCCGGGCCGGCATGGCACCGCCCGAGGGAGCCGTCACCTGAGCGGGATCGAAGCGCTTGCCGCCGCCTCCGGCGCCGCGTTGCCGCCTTGCCAGCGCCCGGTTGCCGGCCAGGCGCAGCGAGGCCAGGTCGTCGGCCGAGGCGATCAGCCCCTGGCTGAAGATCCAGCCCAGGGCCAGCTCGCGGCGGCCGAAGGGAGAGCAGCTGAGCCGCGCCAGCGGGCGGCCGTCGACCACGACGGTCAGCAGCGTCTCGGCCGGCAGGTCGACCAGGCCGATCTCCCGCCTCTCAGGCGCCTTCGTTCTTGCGGCTTTTAAGGTAGGCATGGTATTCCTCGAGCGTGTTCAGGTTGCGGAACCAGGGCTGGCCGTCCATGGGGACGAAAGCCGTGCGGCAGACGGCGA
Organism: Candidatus Aminicenantota bacterium; assembly: GCA_027318645.1. Lineage (GTDB taxonomy): Bacteria > Acidobacteriota > Aminicenantia > UBA2199 > UBA2199 > UBA2199. Next base: position 4,319 of record DAHVOV010000393.1, on the reverse strand, counting down.
AAAGCGACGAGATGCGCAGGTCGCCGCCGGACATCTGCCTCTCGATGGCGGGCACGATGGTGCGGGCGTACGCGGCGAACAGCGGTTCGAACTTGCCGTCGCGATAGCGCGGCACCACGATGTCGCTGCCCGGGGCCAGGGCCAGCATCCGCTGCAGGAAAGCGGTATCGACGCAGGGGATGTCGCAGGCCATGACGAAGTTGAGGCGGCAGGGGGAGGCGCGCAGGGCGGTCAGGATGGCCGGCAGCGGGCCTTCCCCAGGTGTCTCGTCCTCGACCACCGGCAGGCCCAGGAAAGCGAATTTCTCCCTGTCCCCGGCGCTGATCAGCAGGGCGTCGAAGCTGGGGCGGATCTGCTCGATCAGCGCCTCGATCAGGGTGCGGCCGCATACGGGCAGCAGGGCTTTTTCCCGGCGCATGCGCCGGCTCCGGCCCCCGGCCAGGATGATCGCCGCGACGGGTTCGGGCCTCATGGCCGGGAAGGAGGTCAGGAGCCCGGCTTGACGCCGTCGCGGCTGATGAGGCCCTCGTCGGCTCCGGCCGGCCGGCTTTTCATGAAGGAGGTCAGGAACGCTTCCTGCGCTTCGCTGTTGTCCTTGAAGCGGGCGCCGATGGAAAAGAGGAGGCCCTGAGGCAGGGAGGCGTAGCGGGCGCCGTCGAAGGGCGCGACCTCGGCGCGGTTGATCTCGATCTCGAAATCCTGCTGGCGGTTGTCGCGGCCGATCAGGTAGATCTTATAGGTGGAGCCGACCAGCGGCTGGAAGTTGCTGACCAGGTTGATCCCCTCGGTGCTGATGTTGTTGGCCACGAAGCCGACCACGTTCAGCAGCTTGCCCTTCATCTCCCGCGACACGTCGAAGCGCGCGCTCTTTCTCTTTTCCATGTCTCGCCACTCCTGGATGAAAGGTCCATGGTAGCACAACGCGGAGCGGATTCAAACGCCGGGGCTCCGGCGGGCGAGGAACTCCTCGGGGTAGGGCTGGGTCTCGGTCTTCTCGCCGAACACGGCGAAGCCGGCCCGGAGATACTTTTCCAGCGCTTGCGGGTGGTCGTACTCGCAGGTGTGCAGCCACACGCGCCGCGTTTCGCCCTTCCAGGCGCGGCGGACGGCCCAGTCGAGGAAGAACCGGCCCAGCCCGCGGCCGATGAACGACGGCAGCAGGCCGAAGTAGGCGATCTCCGCCTGGCCGGTGACCCGGCGGTCGAGCTCAACGAACCCGGCGACCTGGCAGCCGCCGTACAGCAGCTGGACCTCGGTCTCCTCCGCCTGCAGGATCTCGCGCAGGGCGTCCTCGGCCATGAGCAGCCGGCCGCTCCAGCCCCATTCATTGCCGACGGCGCGGAACAGCCGCCGGTACTCGACCGGCCCCGGCCGCTGCCAGCGCTTCACCTCGCAGCCGAAGGGCAGGGGGACCGGCGGGGTGCCGGGCGGCTCGTTCATCTCCAGGTACGTCGTCCGCACCGGCACCAGGCGGTAGCCGGCAGGAAGCTTTTGGTCGGTGGAGCGGCTCGTCATGCATTTCATGTATCACAGCCCCGATGAATTTTCAAACCGCGAACTCAGGGAAGGCTGAGGGAAGAGCGAGTGGGAAAAGCCCTATCAACGTTTCTTTCTCACTTTGTCTTCCCTTTGTCTTTCCCTACTGCCTTTCCCTCTCTCTTCCCTGGCGTTCCGACGCCGGGCTTCGTTGAATTCTCCCCGGCCTTTTGCTACCATTCCGTTTCGTGAGAACCCCAGGTGGAGGCCTCATGGCGGAAGAGAAGCGGCGCTATCACTTCATCGACCAGTTCCGCGGCTGGGCGGTGCTGTTCATGGTCGAGACCCACGTGGTCAACGCCTTCCTGCATTACGGCCTGCGCGCCTCGCTTGCCTACAGGGCGCTCGACTTCTTCAACGGCCTGATCGCCCCCTCCTTCCTGTTCATCGCCGGCTTTTCGTTCGGGCTCGTCGCCGAGCGCAAGTGGGACGACTTCCTCAAGCCGGGCCGGGCGTTCGCCAAGCAGCTGCTGCGCTGCCTGCAGATCCTGATGGTCGGCTACCTCCTGCACATGCCGCGGTTCTCCCTGCATCGCCTGCAGCACTCCCTGAAGTGGGGTCAAAAGCATATTTTCTGGGGCGTGGACGTGCTGCACGCCATCGCCGTCTCGCTGCTGCTGATGCTGCTCTTCATCCCGCTGTGGCGGCGCCGCGAGCGCTACTTCGCCTTCCTCGCCGCCTCCGGCCTTGCCGTTTCGCTGCTGACGCCGCTGCTTCGGTCGCTCCCCGTAGAGGCCTACTTGCCCTGGGCCCTTTCGGGGTACCTGAAGCGGCTGCCGTTCTCGCAGTTCCCCCTCTTTCCCTGGATGGGCTACGCCTTCCTGGGCGCCGCGGTGTGCCGGCTGTGGCAGGAGGCGAAGCGCAACGACCGGGAGGAGCGCTTCTTCCGCCTGCTCTTCTACGCCGGCCTCTCCCTGGTCGCCGCCTTCCTGGTCATCGCGCTGCAGCCCCTCGTCCCCGTCGCGATGGGCGCGTTCAACCCGGCCAAGCCGCTCTTTTTTTTCCTCAAGCTGGGGCTGGTGGCGATGCTGCTCTCCCTTCTATGGCGGATCGAGCGGCGGCACGGCGAGCGCCCGGTGCTGGTGACGCGCATCGGCCAGGAGTCGCTGCCGGCCTACGCCTTCCATATCGTCGTCATCTTCGGCGGCTTCTTCGGGCCCCATGGCCACAGCCTGGCCTTCCTGATCAAGATGACCCGCTCCTGGGCCTGGGTCCTCGCGGCGTCGGCGGCCCTGATCCTGGTGACGGGCGCGCTGTCGCTGGCATGGCATTGGCTCAAGAAGAGCCGGCCCGCAGCGGCCAAGCGGGTGTTCTGGGCCGGAGCGGCGGCGTTAGCCCTGTATATGATCTTTCGATATTGAAATAGACCCGAAGCAATAGTGACGAGTGACAAGTGACGAGTGACGAGGAAAGGCGATAGCCGACCTATCGTGATGAGTGACACGTGATGCGTGATGAGAAAAAAAAGAAAATCTTGGACGGTCTGCGAGATTTAAATATAAGGTGATTGCTGCTTCTCATCACTCATCACTCATTACGCATCACGACAGCCTGTTTCTGCACTGGCTTGGCTAACACTATCACTACCACTATCACTGAGTAGTCAGGAAGTTCAAAAATATCTTCCGGTTCTGGGCAAGGTCCGAATCGCCCTTCCTGTCGTCGAAATAGCGCTTCTTGAAGTCGGGGTAAGAATCCTTTTCCGCGGCGAAGATCTCCTCGATGCTGCCGGGGCCGTACTCGGGGTGGAACTGAACTCCCCACACAGGAAGGCCTTTCATCTGGAAGGCCTGCACGGCGCAGTCGGGGGTCGAGGCCAGGACGGAAAATTCATTTCCCAGGTCGAGCACTTCGTCGAAATGGGTGACGACCGAGACCAGGGGCCTGCGGATGCCGGCGAAGAGCGGGTTGGCGGTGAAATCGATCTCCCGATAGCCGAATTCGGGAGTCGGCGAGTGGCGGACATGCTTCTTTCCCAGCAGTTCCTTGGCGATGAACTGGTGGCTATAGCAGATGCCGAGGACCGGCTTCTTCGCCTGAATGAACGCCCTCAATGCCTTGGCAAGGGGCTGCTCCCAGGGAAAATCGTCCACGACCGAGGCCTCGGAGCCCGACATGATCATGTGGCTGAAGCGCGAAAGGTCGGGCAGCTCGGGCCGGTTCAGCGGCCGCCAGAACTCGACTTCCATCGCGGCTTTCCCGACGATCGCGGCCAGCACCCGGTCGAACGTGTCGGCATAGGCATCGGAAACGAACGTATCGGCGACCAGCAGCATGTACGGCTCCTTCGCGCAGTATTATACATGAGTTCTATAGTGATAGTGGTAGCAGCCGTAAAAACGGGCTATCGTGATTTGTAATTCTGGATTCGTGATTCGTAACAGCAATCACCTGCGTGATGCGTAATGAGTGATGAGTAATGAGAAACAGCAATTACCTGATTCAATTGATCTTGTAGACCGTTAAGGATGTTCTTTTCCTTCTCATCACGCATCACGTGTCACTCATCACGATAGATCGGCCATTGCAGCTCCTCGTCACTCGTCACTTGTCACTCGTCACGATCGCTCGGCTATTTCTTCGGCACCCAGAACAGCAAGACCATCGCCGGTATGGAGATGAGGAAGCTGACGCCGAACATGCCGGCGTAGCCGAGCCAGGAGGCGATGAAGCCGGAGCTGACGCCGGCGACGATGCCGCCCAGGCTCATCAGCCCCGAGCCGATGGCGAAGTGGGCCGCCTTGAACTCCATCTTGCAGATGCGCATCAGGAAGGTGGTCAGC